>NZ_JBQHTK010000002.1:0-256985 GCF_052065755.1 Bariatricus sp. HCP28S3_D3
GTTTCTGGGCAATTCCATTATATCAAAAGAGCGTTATTTATGCCCTTTTTATTGGCTAAAATATTGAATTTTCAAGGTACAGTACACCTGATTGGTGTGGGAAGTTTGAGTCATATAATTGGAACGGAACAAAATGTTCACTGGAATATATTTATTTTCACAATATCAGTAATCAGTGCATGCTTTGGGAACAGCACCATATGGAAGAACGTCTGAAACAGGATGCTGAGAAAATTATGGGGATGCTAATTAATGTAAAGGAATCAGAAAATATTATCCTTGCTATGCAAAGCATGCTACGTTATGCTATGCTTCTTTTCAGTACCGGTGATTACAGGAACACGATACCATATGCAGATGCGATATTCGAGAAAATACAAAGCTCTTATGAGCTGGCAGAAATTGAACTGGTGAATATTTATGAAAAGATTCTCGCGATGTACTCGGAAGCTGAGCTGCTAGATAAGGCGCATGAAATAGCTGTCCTTTGCGAAACCCTATTGCAGGAAATGGAACGGAAAGGATATTACGAAGAACTGCGTTCGTTTGATATCACACCGATGCAGTATAGATCTTTCATTGGATTAAAACTGACCACTGCATATCTAAATCACGCAATAGCGCTTTCAAGGATGGAAAGCCACGCGGATGCAGACAGGTATTTATGTATGGCCGAAAAAATGGTGAATGAGCATCCGGAAATAGAAGTCTCAGAGGCAGGCATCGTACAAAGAATAATTATGTTCAGGAAAAATGGTTTGCCAAAACCGAAACGTGAGGAGGATTTCGAACAAGAGTATCGCAAATATAAAAATGAGATTGAAACAACATTAAGCAGATATATGAGAAGCAAAGAATATGATACTTCATCATTACTGCGGATTGTTGAATTGATTGAAAAAATGACATGTATGCCGGAACACGAGTTCTTCAAGAATACATATGCGATGGCAAAGTACTACTATGTTCTTAACATGCTATTTGGTAATGTTGGTCGTAAAGATTTGGCATATCAGATGCTTCAGAAAGCAGCCCAAATAGCAGAAAATGACGATAATAAAGAGTCATTGCATGCCGATATTTACTCAGATATGTGTGCATATGAGAGTAGTTCTCAAAAAAAATCTTTTTATTCACGAAAAGCTTTGACAATATATGAGAGCTTACAGGCAAATGGACAAGATTATTCTCCAAACTCATATGCAATGACCCTTTATAATGCGAGCATCATTTCAATGGAACAAAGTGAGTATAAAACAGCGATGGAATATGTGAAAAAAGCATGTTATATTTGGAAAAAGTTGTTGCAATCAACAACAGACGAGCAAATTAATGCATATTTGGCTGAAGCGCAAAGATTGATCATGTATTTGGAACGGAAGATGAAGTGAGTTATGCATAGTTACTCTTGATAGCATTTATATTGATACGATGCTGTGTGAAGAGGTACTGGAGAGTTCAGAAGACATAAGAATTGAAGCACAATCCCGATGTGGTTGAAATTATCAACTGCATCGGGATTTTTTTGATTTCCCCCTACTATCAGAGCAATTATGTTGTGAGATGATTAATCCGTAATGAGGAAGGGCGTGTAGCCGTGAGTTCATATAAGAACTTGGAGTAATAACTCCCCCTCCTAAGATGGCAAATTGCTCATGAGATACTTATCTCACAGGAGCGACAGAGAGTTTTCTCTTCCAAAAGGAACAGAGAACTCCCCCCTCCGGAGAATGGAATTGTCCATGAGACAATTAATTCATCGAAGGAAACTTCGAAAACGGAACCTTGAAAACTCCATAAGAAACATGCCAAAACGCCTGGTTATCGGGGCGTATAGTTCGATAACAGCGACCATTGAGCGGCTGAAGACCTCTGGGGAATGTGACACCAATCGTTGCACGGTAATCAAACAACCAAATTTACATAGATGCAAAGGAGAATTCTACCATGAAGAAATATAACTATTCTAACGAGATTGCAAACGTTGTTAAGAAGTTCCTGACTGACGATGACTGGCATTACTCTTTCGACGAAGAACGTGGCATTTTCGATTTTGGTCTGAGAGTGAGAAGCAAGATCCAGAAGATCAAGTACCTCATCGACGTCAAGGAAGATGAGATGGTGGTTTACGGTATCTGTCCGATTGGTGCTGATCGCGATGACGAGAAGATGATGGCACAGATGGCTGAATTCATCTGCCGTGCAAACTTTGGCCTGAAGAACGGATGTTTCGAGTTCGACTTCAGAGACGGTGAAATTCGCTATAAGAGCTTCATCGATTGTGACGATGTGCTTCCTTCCACTGAGGTTGTAAAGAACAGCATTCATTGTACCGCAGCAATGTACAAGCGTTATGCGGCCGGTATTACATCCATCATCTTTGCCGGAAGTTCTGCAAAGGAGGCCATTGCCATGTGTGAAAAGTCTCCTGACGAGGAACTTCGTAGTATGCTTGCAGAGATCGGAGCGGATGCTGGCGATGGTGATGTTGCTGATATGATTGCTCGTCTTGCTGAGAGACTGGGAATCACAACCGAAGAGGAAGCAGCAACCAGTGAGACTGCATCTTCCGAAGATGCAGCAGAGGTTCACGTAGATCTGTTTGGTAAGAAGAAAGCGGAGGTAGCATAATGAATGTTCTGATCAAAAGCTCCAATGGTATTACACAGGTATCAGCAGATTCCAAGCTGTTATCTCAGAGAAAGGTTTTTATTGAGGGAGAAATTACACCGGAAGCTGCATGCGAATTCATCAAAAAGATCATGGTGCTGAATGAAGAAGATTCTAGTAAGCCTATTGATGTTCTGATTAATAGCCCTGGCGGTGAAATCAATTCCGGTATGGTTATGTACGATGTGATTCAGGCAAGTAAGGCTCCTATCAGAATGTTCTGTATTGGAAGAGCATACAGCATGGGTGCAGTTCTATTTGCCTGCGGAAATCACGGAAGATACATGCTTCCACATTCGGAATTAATGCTTCATGAACCTCTTTTGGGCAATCGTGTAGGAGGTAACAGTTCATCTATCAAGTCTATTTCGGAGAGTCTCCTGGAGACAAAACGAAAGATGAACCAGATTCTTTCTAAACATACCGGAAAGAGTGAAGAAGAAGTAGAGAAAGCCACAAGTTATGATCACTACTTTAGCCCGGAAGAAAGTAAAAGCTTTGGACTTTGTGATCAAATCGTAGACTTTAGTGTGATTATGGAGGGTTAAGTCATGGAAAAAGAAAAAGTGATTCTTGGTGAGAACTGTTGTTATTCTGCAGACAGTAATGAGACTGGATTAAACAACAACGTGATCGTATGTGGTGGCAGCGGTAGTGGTAAGACCATGTCTGTCTCTGAACCGAGATTACTTGAGACCAAAACCTCAAGTATGATCGCAAACAGTCACAAAGAGACGTATTGTGAATAAGTACATGCCTTTGTTCCAGAAGAGAGGTTATGAAATCTTAGACCTCAATTTTGTGAATCCTCTTGAAAGTTCATGTGCCTATGATCCGCTGGAGTATGTAGGAAGCTATTCAGATATTACATTTCTTGCGAAATCTATCGTAAAGGCAGACCCACAGAAGGATAACTCCAGCGCTGATCCATACTGGGATGAAGCAGCCACTTCCCTTCTGTCAGCAGAAATTGCATATACCTTGATGACGAAGGACAATGCCACATTTGCAGATGTTCTGGAACTGCATGACAGCCTTGTTCTGGATGAAGGTAGTGGAACAATCAGAACATCATTGGATGGAAAGTTTGAATACATCGCATCGAAGGATCCGACCTGCTTTGCGGTATCCTGTTGGAAATCCTTCAAAAATCTGCCTATCAAGACGGCAGGATGTGTGTTTGGAACCTTGAACACCACCATCGATACTATCTTCTCTCCCGAACTTAGGAAGATGATGGCAACCAAGAAGAAGGTGGATTTCGAACAGATGGCAACCAAGAAAACAATTCTGTTTGTGACAACCAGTGCAGTAAATCCGGCGCTTCATTGCTTCGTAAATATGTTCTATGCACAGGCATTTAAGCAGCTATTTGAATATGCTGAGAATCGTCCTGATGGAGTGTTACCTATTCCGGTCCACGTGTTATGTGATGACTTCGCAACCGGCAGTCGCGTATTGAACTTCCCGGAATACATAAGTATCTTCCGCGAGAAAGGCATCTCCGTAACGCTTCTTCTTCAGTCTGAAAGTCAGCTCGAACAGATGTACGGAACAGATAATGCAACTACGATCATAAACAACTGTGATTCATATATCTATCTTGGTGGGATGGATCTCAGAACAGCACAGAACATCAGCTTGAGATTAAATGCACCTCTGGATGAAGTTCTTTATATGCCTATTGGGCAGGAAGTACTCTTCAGACGAGGACAGCGTCCGATCGTTACCAGAAGATACGACATTCAGAAGAATGATGTCTATCAGAAGGTAACAAAGGACTATAACAAGAGAATGGCAAATCAGGAAAGATAAGGAGGACTATTATGCAGAAGTATATGTATCAGAGACATGTAAATACATCCGAACACAAGCGAGACTATATGAAAGGTGGTTAGCTCCCCCTGGCTGACCAAGGATAACGGGCTGTTATCATTTAAGTAGAAAGAACGAAGGGGGTGACGCAATGAGTAGTAAGGAACTCGGTGGTGTGGGAAGAGGTATTGACTCTTCCTAAAAACAACAGCAGCGTTGAATGAACGGATAGGGAGGTGATTGTTTTCAAGTAATTAGGAGCTGGCTATACGATCAAGATGACAAGAATGCAATATATAACAAATATGAAGGAGAATAATTCTATGAAGAATATGAACATTGAAAATCAGAATACAACCAATAACAAGATGAACAAGTGTGAAATGCTTCCTGGTGGAGGTTTCTTTGGAGGCGAGCAGAAGGAGACGCTTCCGGGCGGCGGATTCCACGGAGGCGAGCAGAAGGAGACGCTTCCGGGCGGCGGATTCCACGGAGGTGAGCAGAAGGAGACACTCCCGGGCGGCGGATTCCACGGAGGTGAGCAGAAGGAGACACTCCCGGGCGGCGGATTCCATGGAGGCGAGCAGAAGGAGACACTCCCGGGCGGCGGATTCCACGGAGGTGAGCAGAAGGAGACACTCCCGGGCGGTGGATTCCATGGAGGCGAGCAGAAGGAGACACTCCCGGGCGGAGGCTTTCATGGAGGTGAGCAGAAGGAGACACTTCCGGGCGGCGGATTCCATGGAGGTGAGCAGAAGGAGACACTTCCGGGCGGCGGATTCCATGGAGGCGAGCAGAAGGAGACGCTTCCGGGCGGCGGATTCCACGGGGGTGAGCAGAAGGAGACACTTCCGGGCGGTGGATTCCATGGAGGCGAGCAGAAGGAGACGCTCCCAGGCGGTGGTTTCCACTAACAGAACTGGGTTTGCGGACGTTATTCGGTAGTTGGGAGGTGATTTTTTGATTAATAAAATGTTTAGAATAATCAATGTTTCTGCGGTTCAGGCACAAAATATGCCTAATGCTCCCCCCTGCCCTTCTGGTAATTCAGGGTCTTATTATAAGGCTGTAGATGAATTACCGTAACGACTCAATATTTGAGACGTTATTAGGAAAGGTTATTCATGAGAAGGTCTCAGGTATTGAGTTGAGAGGAGGGATGATATGGATGGATTTATTCATATTACAGCAATTGCTTTGATCATAGGTTATGCAGCCTTTTCAGTATGGTTCATATGCAAGAGACAAACTGTTTGGGGAAGCGTAGGATCATCGGCAGGATTGCTGTGTGGAGGTGTGTTTATTGTTCCAGTAGCTGAAGCAATTGCTTCGTTCATTTGCTGGGGTATTGTTGTAGCAATCGTATTAGCAATCATTGGTGCAGTAGCCAATTAATATGGGAGGAAAATGAGATGAGAGAATTTGCATTTGGAACAGATCAGCAGTTTGAAGAACTGGATCAGCAGTTATTGGATAATCAGTGTCACGTATACAACGGTTGTATCCTTCCAGAATGCTGCACTCCAAAAACCGCAAGAATTGGATTTGAGCAGAACTGCAATGGGCATTATATCCTGTATATTGACAAGGGCATTTGTGCTGAGACGGATAATTCCGACTTTAAGAATTTCATCACAAATGGAGAAATCAGATTTATCTGTATGGATGATATGATCTGTTTTCTTCGAGGGCTGCAACCTCTTTTTGAAGCCAATAGTTTTGAAAGTGAAGATATACATCATGATATTGTGGACGGGCAGAACAGCAAGGAGGAGGCTTGCTTAGGTAAAACTGTAGAACCGACTTCTGATGATCCGGTATATGATCCTTCGAAAGTAAAAGCACTCAAGGAGGAAGCAGATGTGCCCAAGATGGTTTGGCCGGAGGAGATTGCAGCACCTCTTAAGAAGAAGGTGTTTGGCCAGGATAATGTGATTGATGAAATCGCGAATAAGATTGTCATCAATAAAATGAGGAAGGATAAGAAGCTTCTGGTAATGGCATTGATCGGCCCGACAGCAACTGGTAAATCCGAGACAGCGAAATCACTGGCTGATGTTCTTAGTAATGTATATGAAACTCCGTATGGTTACATCGAGATCGCAGGAAGTGAGTTCGTAGGTGAACATACTGTTCATAGATTCTTCGGAGCTCCTCCTGGATATATTGGCTTTGGTAATGATACGGTTTTAGAACCTGTTAGAAAAAACAAAAAGCATGTGGTTGTGATTAACGAAATCGAGAAGGCTGACACAAAGCTTCTTACTGGATTAATGGAAGCTATTGATACCGGTTTCCTGGGGATGGCAGATAACTCAAAACCGATTGATTTGAACGAATGCATCCTGTTTTTTACCTCAAACATTCCAATCGATATGGATAGATACCAGAAATTATCTAAGTTTGAGAAAGCAGAAATGTGTAGGGATCAATTCACAAAGCACTGTGGTAGACCGGAAATCAGCGGTAAAATTGGAAACTTTATTGTTTTCAATGCACTCTCTGACACTGCGACTATGGATATTGTAGCCAAGTTTGTAAGGGAAGAACTCAAAAACTATGAGCTTCGACTGGTGCGAATTGATGAAGGATTAATGCTTGATTTCTTAAAGCATCAGACAAAATACGGAGCAAGAGGGATCCGAGATCTTGTCAGTGATGCTATTGGAGAGCACCTTTTGAGAGAAAGACGACTGGAGTCATTAAGAGATAAATCAGTAGCATTAAAGGGAACAATTGGTGCAATTGAGTTTGAAATCGCATAAGGAGGAATTTATGAGACGAGTAGTGAGATTGATTGAGAATGGACTTACTAGAGTGGCCTATGGATTAGATTCAGTAATGAGCTGCTTTAGCTGTGACTATGACGAAGATCTGATGGAGGAGGAAGAAACAATGGAGGCAATGCAGGAAAAAGGGATTCCTAATAAGACAATTAAATTCTCGACTAAAGTGCTGGATGATTTCAGAAAAAATGTAGGAAAGTACAGAGCTGAAACAGGTGGTATGCTTGCATCAAAGACGGATCCAAACTTAATTGATGAGTGTTACTTTGATGTTCACTCAAGAAATACATCAGGCACCTTTTACTATGACGTCGAGTCTATGTCTGAAGTGTTTAGGGCATGGAAGGCCAATGGATTTGTAACAAATGGTATTTACCATTCTCATCCGATTGGATGCGTTCGCCCATCCTACCATGATATTTCTACAGCGCTTCTTCACCTGAGATTCTTCGAATTGGATTACTTCTATCTTCCGATTATCCAGAATGAAAGAAGAGGATTTTACACTATGTACTTCTATGTGGTGCGTCAGGAAGATGATTGCCTGAATGTTAATTTGGAATATGTACTTAAAGCCAACGAAGACGGCTATGTATATGCTTCATTTAAAAAGTGGAGTCAGAATTATTCAATCAAACAGTTGGATGCATATCGTGATGGCATTAACTGCCAGGAAGAAAGACATGCAGAAGCGGAAGAAAAGAAGGTAGATAGCCTCAATGCTACTACCATTACAAGTCAGGAGGAGAGTGTTATGAGAAAAGCTGTAGAGAGCAATGATTACTTTACTAAGGTGCAGAGCTTATATCCGGATCATGTTCTTGATAAGGTGATCATCTGCATTGGTACTGGTGGCGCAAGAAGTGCACTTGAGAATTTTGCAAGAAGCGGCTTCAGAAATTATATTCTTATGGATGCTGATATTGTAAGCCCGTCAAATGTTGCTACACAGGGAGTCTTCATCAGTGAGATGGGTAAAAAGAAGGTTGATGTTATCCGCCAGCGTATTCTGGACATTAATCCTGATGCGAAAGTTGTATGCGTTGATCGTTTCCTTGATGACAATATGTCTGATGAAGAGTTTAAGTCCTACATGGACATGTTCCCTGGAAGAAAACCTACCGACTATCTGATCCTGGGATGTACGGATAACTTCGAAGCGCAGAAAAGAAGCTCTATCCTTGCATTAAAGTATGGTACTCCGTATCTTGCAGCAATGATGTATAAAGCAGGTGCTGCTGCCGAACTCATCTTCGTGTATCCAGGAGTAACAGAGAGCTGTCCGAGATGCCTTCTTGGCAGTCGATTTGAAAAGTATGAGAATGGATTTGAAAATGATGTTGACTCATCTGCTTGTACTATTTTTGCAACTGAGAGAATGAATGCACTGAAAGGATATATTGCTCTCATGCTGCTGATGTATCATGAGGCACCGGGCAATGCATTCAGCGATATGCTCGACAGCGTCAAAGATCGAAACTTTGTACAGATCAGATTAAATCCTAATGTAAGGGATGTGCTGGGTATCGGTATTTTTGACAGAGTGTTTACAGGGGCTGAACGATATACATTTATGGATGAAACAGTCTGGATCCCGCAGAAACCGGATCATCCATCAAACGGATATGAAACCTGCAAACTTTGTGGTGGTACAGGTCATCTGGAAGACCTTCATATGAAATGGCCGGATACAAGAAATATCAAGATGGAGGAAGTGACCGCTAATTCGGTGGCAAGCGATTATGCCGATCAGACTGCCTAAGGTATACATAGTGGGTGGTGGAGGCTTTTAGGGGCTCTCCCCTCCAGCAAATCGTCAAAGGGGTTCAAGTATCATTATAGATGAAATCATAATATGTTAGGAGGAACGAAATATGAAGGAATTTGTATATGGAAGTGATCATCAGTACGAATTACTGAAAGAATCCCTTGAAGATCATCTTTGCCATGTGTATTCGCACTGTTATCTGCCAGGAGCTTGCAGCAAGAATATCGCCAGAATCGGTTTTGAAAAGGAGGAGAATACATATGCCCTCTTTATCGATAAAGGCATTTCTTGCAGCAACAATCAGGCACCAGCTCTTTTTAAAGACTGGCTTGCGATTGGAACAGTAAGATTTCTGGATTTCACAGATATGAAAGAGTTTTTAAGAAGCTTGAAGTGCTTGTATTAAGGAGGTGTTATAAGTGACAGGATGGATTGTAGTAGGAGTAGTGATGGTAGTTGCTGGCATACTTATATATTGCAGTCGAACAAAGGAGACCCCAGCAAGACCTGCCGAGACAACACAAAGAACGACACCCCAGCAGACAAGAGTGGTGCCGCTTTCTCAAAAAAATGAAACTGGTCCAATGGTCTACTATGCAAATGATAGGCATTGTGGCAAGGATAGAGAGTATCGTTTCAATTATAAAAAAGTTAACGGATCCTGGAGAGCTTATATACTTCGAATGCCTAGCCTTGGCAATCGTGATGCAAGAAGTATTCCGACACATAGACTGTGGGATGACAGTAACAACGCGTACATTTGCTGGGATAAGACGGTCAACTCGTTAAAAGACATGCAAAATATTTCCAGAGTGTGGGCGGATTGTATTCAGGAATATATAGCAACTGGTAAAAGGTTTGGACCTGAGTAATAGCAAGATGATTTGGAGGTGTTGATATGAATATGGATGAATGGATGGTTATAGTAGTTGCGATCATTGCAATTACTGCCTGTGTTAAAACCGGTATATTGATTTCACGTAATCAGAATAGTACTTCGGCACCTTCAAACTCAGGAAACCAGGCAATTACATTAGTTGGAAATTCGGCCAAATCCGCAACAGAAACAGGCCCGATGGTTTATTATGCAAACGATAATCATGGGCGCAGAGATAAAGAATATCGGTTTAATTACAAGAAAGTTAATGGATCCTGGAGAGCTTATATTCTTCGTATGCCGAGTCTAGGAAGCCGATCAACAGATGGGCATGCGACTCATAGACTCTGGGACGGATCCAAGCCGTACGTGTGTTGGGACAGTCCTGTAAATTCTCTGAGTGATATGCAGACCATCTCTCGTGTATGGGCAGACAACATTCAAGAGTATATTGCTACAGGCAAAAGATTTGGTTAATAAAAAGAAGTTTGCAGAGTTGAGTGCTTCATAATATAGCAGGCGGGAGAGGGGTGTTTATTCTCTCCCCCTTTCTGTCTATGGATAATTCGATGTTAAGCTGTATATATCAAAAAGAAAGAGGTATACAGCTATGAAGAATATCTGGAATGAAGCTGCAATCCGAAAAGAGTTTGCAAGATTGGATGCAAAGACTGGTTTAAAGGAAGCAACCCTGCCAATTAGTTTCAGCAATGCTAAATGCACACTGGGATCCTATAGCTCTGCCGGTGGAGGAGCATTTCGTTTCTCCAGACACTACTTTGATGATCCATTGTGGCCGATAGAAGAGGCCCTGGATACCATCCGCCATGAGTATGCACACTACATGGATCATATGGTATATGGCAATGTGGGACACGGGGCTACTTGGAAGAAATGCTGTATTGAAGTTGGTTCTCTGCCGATTCGATGTTACAGCAGAGAGAGCGCGAATTATTATCAGGATATGTATGAAGCTGAGCGAAAGCAAGCAGCGATTCTTGATCATTACAGAACCGGCTCTTTCATTATGCATCCTCGATTTGGCAGAGGACGGATAGTGGAGATTGTCGGTGCTGATATTAATCGTTATGCATTGGTCAACTTCAAAGATATGGAAACCAAGAAGCTTTCACTAACATGGGTAGATAAGAATTGTGGGAGGTGCGCTTAATGAAAAGATGTTCTAATCCAAACTGTGATTCTGCTTTCTTATATGGTGAGGACAAGGAGGTATGTCCATTCTGCCATAGTGAATTAGTACACAATATGGACAATGCAGTAGTTCATTTACAACCGGCTGATCGCATACCAGGGCTTGAACCTGTGCGAAATCAGGCAGTGCAGTTCATTCATGAGCATCTTGGCACAATGGAATGTCATGGCCGAATCGTGGAGATTGATCATCAGGAACTGTTTAACTCAAAGCGTTTAAAGCTGATCAATACAATCTTTAGAGGAGAACCATACCAGTTTGCACATCAGACAATCGAGTATACGATTAGGGTGGAAAGTCTATCAGATGAGTATCCTCCTGAAGTACGAGATTTCTGCTTATATGGAAGCTATCTTGGAAGAATGCAGGTGGGTGATGAAGTACAGATCAAAGCCAAGAATTTGAAACACCGTAGAGTTGTGAAGTCTATCTACAATCGAACGACAGATACAACTGTTAAACCTGGATTTCAGATTCCGGCGATCCTGGTACGGATACCCATAGCTATTCTATCAATAATATTGATTGCTTTAATGTGTAGTATTGTATGGATGGTTGAAAGTGGAGCTGCGGCTATTTTATTGACAGCTGTTTTGACCGCTCTGATTCCTATCATAATAATGATATGGATTTTCTGGGAAATTGTTAAAGGTATATTTAGGAGGTAATCATGAATCAGTATAGAGAACAGATTTTACAGGCTCAGAAAACTGCAGCAATAGTAAACCTGCTGAAAAAGAATAATTATCTTACTGCAGTAGGTGCAAACGATGTGGTGATTGATCATGATAATACTTTTGTACCAGTAATACACCGTTGGTATCGAATTGAGGGATTCAGGGCTAAGGAAGATGAACAGGAAACAAAGGCAGCTGTAAGTAGAGCAGCGTATGGATGGCTTCGTGGCGCACATTCAAACTGCTCTGCATTTGTAATGGATCATGTCAGAGACGAAGTCAGAGTATTCTATGGAACGGGTAGTAATACAGATTTAGGATCCATCTTTTCTTCAATCATTCCGGAGTGCATTGTACATAATGCAACATGGGAAGGTGCTACGTATGCATATAATGGTATTCTGTCAGGGACTATTTCAGCAGACAGTTTTGCTGATACTTTTGCTGGCATGAGAGGAGGAGCATGTTACATTGCATGCGTTGTTATTCCAGTCAATGATGACGAAGTGTGGGAGAAGATTAGAGAGAACGAGGTGTTGATTGGACGCTTAGAACAGTTTAAATCCTTCCAGAGGGTATATGGAAATGCGACAAGACGAACAGAAGAGATCCCAATTCCAGAGATTGTGCGTGCTATTTCCCTTCTAAAAGACGAAAATACGTTTTTAAGTAACAATGTTGGACGAGGGTTTGCAAGAAGTTGCGTGCGCTTTGGTGCATCTGACAGGGACACCTATTATCGCTTAGGAGCAGTATTGCGGTCCTGTATGCATTATGATTCGGAAAATCAGGAAGGATTCGAACCAGTACGGATTCTGGATGTACATGGAAATGTCGGAGGATCCAGAGCCTGTTTGGCGATTCCGAGGGTTAATATTTTAAATCAAGTATATCATGGGTACGCAGATCTGGTTTCTTGGCAGACTGTACAGAGCCTTGAAAAGTTCTGCTCAATGCCTATTAATTCTTATACCGGCTTTTATGTTAGAAACAATAATGTGACTGAGAATACACTTAAGGTGTTTCCTGAGATTAGACCTATCAGAGAATCAGGTATTACCATTGGATCCTTTGTTAACTCTTCGGTGCCTGCTGTAATTCCGTTATCTGCATTATATTCTCATATGCTGATTGCTGGGGCAACAAGATCTGGCAAAACTACTACGGTTAAGGAGATTGTTAAAGGCCTTTATAATCTGGGAATTCCATCCCTGGTGATTGAGGGGGCTAAGAAGGAATATATTGGATTACTTTCCGAAATTCCTGAACTGCAAGTATTAACACCGGGGACTGATGGTCTTCAGCTGTTTATCAATCCACTTCAGGTTGAAACTGGTACTCTTATTGAAAACCATGTGGATGCCGTTGTGAGAGCGATAACTGCTTCCACAGCTGGTGAACATCCGATTCCCGAAGCACTGGAAGGTTTGCTGAAACAGACATATGAAAAAGCAGGATGGTACTATGGAATGATGGCATATGAGGATGAGAGAAAGCCGTTTCCGACATTCAAGGACGCCTATAATAATATTCCAGAATATATCAAATCACATGCCCGTTATGGGGCAGAAGTAAAGCAGAATCTTGAAGGTGCTCTGACTCTGCGAACTGAGAATATGTATACAGGTGCACTCGGTAGAAGTTTTTCTAGACCATTTGGCATTACCGCAAAGGAACTTCTCGAAAATCCAACTGTTATAGAACTCGCAGATTTCTCTGATACAGGAACAGAGTTTTTGATGAACATTCTGCTCTTTAAGCTGCATTGCTATATTTCCCGTCTCCCGGACAGCAATACTCTTAAACGGGTCATTGTTGTTGAAGAGGCACATAACGTGTTTAGAAAAACACTTTCAGAGGACAGTAGCCGTGCAAGAAGTAATGATTATTTTGAAAAGATGCTGGCAGAAATCAGCGCATCCGGAACTGGAATGATTCTTTGTGATCAAAGACCGGGTATTATGTCGGATGCTGTGATTGCAAATACCAGTGTTAAAGTGGTACATGCGCTTACGGCGGCAAAGACAGATCTGGACCTGATGGCTTCTTCTCTGGGACTAAGCGGCACACAGGCTGAGAGAATCATGGAATTTGATAAGGGTATTTGTTTGATTGGTATCCGTGGAATTCCTGGTGTGCAGCATGTGAAAGTTAAGTCGTTGAATAAAGGAGAAAAACTGAATCCGGCATGTCATATCTGCGCTGGAAGATTTCGCTGCAGAAAAGCATCAGTGTTAACAATGATTCAGTCAATGGACGAAGGTCGAGTTCGATATCATATTTCCAAGATTCAGGCAAATCCATATAATACTGCGGTATTGTCTCGAAATATTGATTGTATGTTACGGGACTTAAATGTTAGCGCTGCAGCTGTTACAAAATGCTGTTTGCTTGGAGTTCTATTGCAGAAATATGGGACTATATCATATCAAGAGTCAAGAGTAATTCTGAATTCTTATAATCAGTATCTGAAAGGAGGAGCAAATAATGAGTGAGATTAGTGGTGGCGGTTCTAATGAAGGCACTAGTAGCGGCACTGAAATGGATAATTCTGCGGAAGTTGGTTCTTCGGTAGAAACTGGTGGTGCAACTGAAATGAATGGCACTAATGAGGTAGGCACTTCGAGTGAAACCAATGGAGCTGTCGAAATTGGTTCAGCTAAAGAAACCAGTGGAAATGAGATTGCGATTAATCCTGAGCAGACCTCGCATGGTATGAATCAGATACTCGAGACTCCGACAACATTGGAACAGGCCCAGATATCAGTAGAACATTTCCACAACCAGTCGATTGCTCAGATCCTAGACATGAATGGGAAATACATCAGTGAGGCTGATCGTGGAAGAATTGAAAACGGTGTAAATAGCATTAAAGCGATAGAACATAATCCAAACTCCGGACGTTCGGGAGCTTTTAGTACGATGAATGGGAAAAGCAGGATAGAAGTTTCTGCTTTGAGTAAGGACCAGATGGAACGAACTACCAAACATGAGACAAATCATTTTGCCAGCAAGAACAGAGAAATAATCGTTCCTATGCCGGATAAAGGTGGCCATATGGTGTACCAGACTGTTGGAATGAGACACACAAGTTGGTTTCACAATAATACTACTGGTGAGAATTCCGGATTTGAGACTAAGGGTAGAGGTTTGAATGAAGGAATGACCACAATGTATACAAATGAGCAGCTTTCTGCTCTGAGCAAAGAGAAAGGTGAAGCTGCAGAACGAGAGGGTGTTTATTCTCATGCAACAGAGGTTTGCAAACAACTTCAGGAAACCATGGGAAAAGACGCTTTGGGTGATGCATATTATGGTGGTAAAACTATGGCATTACAGGAAAAGATGGACGCAATGGGTGGAAAAGGCACCTTTGAACAATTTCAGAGTAGCATGGATAAAACAATTTCCAAAGACTATGCAGAAAGGGTTCAGGGAATGAAAGAGGCCCAGGCAATCCTGGCAAAGCTTGATGAAATGAATAATGGAGGTAATGCAGCATGATTGAGTATATCTTAAATTATATGGAATCAAAGGGACAAATCATCGCCTCGGCGGCTGAACAGGCAGCAGTTGAAACCGGTATCGGTCTTTACTTAGAAGAGAACGGAATTGATTCAGAAGAAAAACGGGAATACTTTCGTAAATATGTAGACCGACATCTGGCATTGATTGCTCCAGCTGATTTAAAAGGTTATTTTGTCGAGTATCCCATAATCAGTAAGGTGAATCAAATTGCAATAGAACAAGCCTGGGACGGAACTGTGGCACCAGAGCGTGTGACCGAATTATATACTCTGATGGAAAAGCTGAATGCTGCAGGTCTTTATAACAAGTATATTCCTGCAGTAGAGGTTAAATCTATCTTGGGCAAGTATTCATGAGTGATGTTATGAGGAGGTGGTTTGTGTGTAATGGATGGAAGAATCAAATTAGAGTATCTGGATAGAATTAAAAGCATCGATCAAGCGAACAAAACACAAGCTACACGCTGTATTCGAGATATTTTTGATCGATACATGTCAATTAACAAGCATCTTCTGGCATCACAGTTTTGGAACAAGATGGAAGCAAAACAACATGTTTCTGACTGCCAGATACTATTAGAATTAATGGAATATCTGGACAGTAAAAGAAAACAGCAATTGTCTCGGCTGGTGTGTGTGAGCATAGAGTATTGCCTTACGAATCGCTGCAAAATATATGATTTTGATAATTACCTATTAAAGGTGATCCGGCGATTCATTAACATGGAAAAAGATATGAGTGTGATGTTCTGTATATTCTGCATGCTGGATTATTGTCACAACGATATTCAAGATACTTACTATCTTAATATCGTAAAGGCTGGCCTATCAGGAGCACTGCTCGAGTATTATATAGATCTGCTTGGTAAAGTTACGAATCAGAACAAGGAATCTGTTCTTGATGTGATTCGCAATTTAAAGGCCGCTGGTGCACAGCGAGTAGATCTAGAAGAAGCATTAAAATTAGTATGTATATGTGAGTAATGACAGATACAGATTCTGTCAGATATGGAAGTTTAGATTCCCCCCTTCATTTGGTCTAAATAGGAGTTGTTATCCTTAGATCAAGTGAAGAGGGAATTTTTTATAAGGAGGAAATGTATGCGTGCAATCAGGAAAATGGCTATTCTACTAGTGGTTTTATGGGTGTTACTGGTGGTTGTTGGAAATAATACGGCATCTATTAGTGAAGCCATCTGGGAAATTATGAATGCATTTATGCCAGTAGTAATTGTACTCATTGGCATTGGCTTGATGATTCGATCAATTTTTAAGTAAAGAGGAGGTCTTGAAATATGAAGATAAAGAACAAATTTCTGCAGGACATTAAAAATGGCCAGGGAGTGGAACGTCATAGTGTCCTTGATAAGGGCGGCGTATGGATAAAGCCGACCATGGTTTTTGAAATGAAGAAAACATATAACCGCAAGCGCCAGAAGCAGGAATTAAGAAAGATGATGGAATATTAGAACTGCCGAGAGAAAGGGCAAGAAATACTGTAAAGAAGGAGTGGGGTACATGAAAGACAGAAGTACTATGGGACCAATTGAATATATTGCGGAAAGCGTATTTTGGGGCTTGATAAGCATGATTTGGTATAAAAATATTCTTTTTCGCTGTCTTCCAAATCTGACATATGAAACATCCAGGTATGTTCTTTGGAGTATGCTACTTGCTTCGATAGTAGTCTGTTCTGGATATTTCTTTAGAAAGAAAAGGACTGGCTGGAGTGTTTTAGTATCATTACTGTTTCCTTATGGTCTCTATACTATTGGAGCATATTGGAAAACGCTTCAGAACAGAATCATAATCGTGCTTGTGATTTCGACAGTAATATCTTTCCTGTTGGGAATTCTTGTGATGACACGCAGAATTAATCGTAGAAAAAGCTTAAAACGCGTTATTGTGAAAAGAATTCAAAGATGGGCATGTACAACGGGAACCATTTTCTCTATTGCGATGGCGGTGATTGTGGTGCCTCTTCTGTTACAAGGCGCCTTTGGGATGACTCTCTTTAAGTCTAGTGTCGAAGCTAATATTGGAATTGGAACAGAAGAACAAACAATTTCCAATAATATTGATATGGTTTTAAAATTACAGGCAGAAGAATGGTGCTCACTTAGTACAAACGAAAAACTCAACGTACTTCAGTGTGTGGCAAATATCGAGGCACATTATCTAGGGATCTCTAACGAGTTGAATGTAGGTGCTTCCAATTTACCGGAATATACACTTGCCTGTTATTCAGATGCCTCCCATACAATCTATCTCAATCTTGAACACTTGGAAAACGATCCCGTGGATGAGGTTCTGAACTCGTGTTGCCATGAGGCCTACCATAGTTATCAGCATAGGTTAGTTGACGCTTATAATGAAGCCTCTGAAGACGTTCAGAAACTTCGTGTTTATAAGAATACTGTTCATTATGTTGATGAGTTTGGTGCTTATGTGGATGGGTATGAAGACTTCTGTTCATATTATTCGCAGCAGTGTGAGAAGGATGCGCGTACATATGCAGAGGATGCTGTTGAGGATTATTATTCAAGAATAGATGAGTATCTAAATGGCGATTCGGAACAAAAGGATGGGATGGTTATTGGATCTTATTTGAAACAGTATTCAGTGGAAGTTTCACCGGAAGGAGAATTTTTACTGGATCCAGACGGTAACAATATTGCTGGTCCATATCGTAAAGTATATGCTGACGATTTGAAATGGTGCTGGGATGAAACCTGCCGGTATGAGGATGCAAATGGTATGTTAGGATACTTGGCACCCGATGGGAAAGAATTGACTTCAGCGTTGTTCGTTGAAGCATCGGAAATGTCTGATGGAAAGGCTCGGGTTAGAGAAAAGTCCGGAGGCGTGTATTATATTAATTCTTCCTTTGAAAGAATATCTGATGATTATCTAGATGGATTCGAATATGAACATCAAGGCCTTTTTGCCAGAGTTCAGCTAGAAGACAAAACCTGGGGGATAATTGATAGGCATGGTGATCTCGTGCTTGAAGGCGCAGATTCAATTCAACCATTGCCACTTGTTACCGTATATGGTAGTGCGATAATTGGTGGTAAGGCTTGTTTGTTAGAGTTGGATCTTGATACTGCAGAGCAAATCAAAATTGTTAAAGAGTTCGACGAGTTTTGTGAAATCTCAGAAGTGTACTATGGATTGTTTGCAACCGTGATTAATAGTGAGGGCATGATCGGTGTTGTTGATTGCACCGGAGATGTTGTCATTCCAGCTCAATATAAGTCTATAGATTATGAAGTAATCTTTCATGAAGAGTCTGTGTGGGTTGGAGATGATATCGTCTTTCATTGTTATGAAGAAAATGGATTGGAAAAAATTATTGAGAAAAAGTGGTAAGAAGGAAGAAATACAATGAAGAAAAAAATTGTTATTATTAGTGGTTTCTCAGGCGTTGGAAAAGGCAGTGTGATACATCGGCTTATGGAAATTGATGAGTTGGTTTTTAAGGATCAATCAAAGATTTGGCTTCCCGTGTCAGATACTTCAAGAACAATGCGAAATAAGGAAGATAACTATAACTTTGTCTCTATAACAGATTTTCAAAAACGAGTAAATGAAGGCTATTATCTTGAATATAATTGTTATGATGAAAATGGTTACAGAACTCCAAGAGAGCCGGTTCTTGATGCCCTTGGCAAAGGAGAAACTGTCATTCTGGAAATTGACAGAAATGGTATGGAGCAGATCCTGTCAGATGAGCGCCTGATAGATGTGGATATTATTACTATATTTATTTGCGCCAATGCAAATAAATTACAAGCTAGGCTGCTTCATAGAGGAGACGGCAAAGACGATATTTCGCGGCGAATGATCATTGCGTATAACGAACTTAGCCACTTAAGTAAGTATGATCATATATTTATCAATGATGACATAGATAAGACAGCGCTTCGTGTGTGGGCGTTGGTTCATGGACTCCCCGTATCGGATGATGGTTTTAGTGAAGACTTATTTTATCAAGGATAATACTTGTTTCCTTTTGAAGGCAATAGGAGGAATTGCAGCTATGAATATAAGACATAAAAAGTTTGTCGAAACTATAAGACTTAAAATTGATGTGGAGGAAGGGGCACCGAAATCCTTTTCAAATGAATCGGATGAGGACGTGGATACAGATTCTTTTGACCTACAGGCCGAATTGGAAAGAAAGTTTGATGAAATTATTCTTTTGATGAGAATAAGGGCAATTTTCAGTTTGGACTCTGTATCGATAGCAAAATGAAGAATATTAGATATCTTGTTGACGTAGACGATGACAATGTACACTTCCATACGAAATGCTCGTGCAGGTGAACGCATATTATGATGAAGAATGCAGAAAGCTTGAAAATCATATAAGGGAACTTGAGGAGAAATTAGCCTGCATGAAAGCTGAATTGAAGGAAGAAGGTGATGCTGCCTAACGATAATGTATATCATCCAAGCTAAACAGCCATTGCTTTCTTTTCTCTTCCCCCTTAAGAGTTTGAGAATCCTGTTTGGTAAAGTTAAATCAAGGATCAATCAAAACATAAACTATATCAATATTTGAATCATGTCTGTGATCAACTCGATGAACAAAGCGTGTCAGCGCTTCGAGGTGTGTGGTAGGCTCAGTAAGTCTCTGCAAGGATACCTGTAGGGGGCAAGCTGTCTTAGTTTAGTGATAAATTGAGAGGAGATGGAATCATCAACAGCAACACATATCGCAGAACTGTTTGCTTTAAATAGCACGACCCTTCTGGGTGCAGCAATAGACGCCCACTGTGTGGGAATAACCCTATGGGATATCGGCCTGGAAACCGATACGACGGAGGGAATCCAAATAATGCACTTTGCCTTGAAATGAAGAAATTCATGTATAACAGAAGCGGTTGGTAAGAGTAGCCGAATGGCATCATCGGAAGATGGATATTCTCTCTGAATGATCGGTGAATTTAAAGGTAATCAATCCTTTACAGGCTTGGGCATTTGCCAGGGCAAGAAGTTAAGGGTAGCTCCCTGAAGCTCAGACTTGTCTTCCTGTTGGCTGAATATTGAAGAAAAACAGAAGATGTACGGCGAAGGCCGGATCACAGACATGATTGAGGTATTGATGTCATGAGTAAAGGAGCTGAGGAGCTTGGATATGCAGAAACTCCGGTATCAATAACAAATTGGATCTTATTATCTGATTATCTGAAAGAATCGTCAGAAGTGAGGATATTTATGAAGGTTATTAGAGAGTATTCTCTTCTCTTACCCTTATATAAACTCTATGAAATTTTTGCACTGGCAGAGAGGAGGCTGTCAGAAAACGAGTTTGAAGTATTGATTGAAGAACTGTGGAAAAACATCTATGAACTGGAGGTGGATCATTGTTTAAAGAGAAATTATTTGATGCGGCATTAGCTAACAAGGCTGCAGAAATTCCGGTTGCTATTACTCCAAAACCAGGAATGCGACAAGCATTTGCAGAGATGTTAGACATCTTAAAACACTGCAATGATGAGGTGATGTCGTGTGTACCGGAAAGATTTGTCACAATACTGAAAAAACATATGGATCCAAATTGGGTTGTAAATCTTGATTTTTCCAAGGAATTGAAAGACATGGACATGCTGGTTGATACAAGAGTTCTTTTGTACTGGATTCACAGAGATTTTCTATGTTCAGAAACTGAACGGGAACAGATTATTGAAAAGAAAACATTAGAGGCAGCTGCAAGCGGTGAAATATATCCAACCATCTCCTTGTATGAGGTAATGGATATGCTGGGGTGAGCAGGCGGCATTTGCACAGAGAAAGGTGGAATTTTAAATGGATAATACTATTAAGCTTACGGACTCAAATGGACATGATGTGTACTTCGAGTTTCTTGATCTGATTGAGTTCGATAATGAAGAGTATGTTATTCTTCTTCCGATAGATGATACAGACGGTGAAGTAGTTATTCTGAAAATAGAGTCTATAGATGATCCAGATATGGAAAGCTATTGCTCAGTAGAAGATGAATACATACTCAATCAGGTGTTTGGCATATTCAAAGAAAAATTCAAGGATGAATTTGCATTCCTGGAAGATTGAGAAAATTAATTAGAAATTGAAAATGTTGGCATTTTATGCTATACTAAAAACTAAAAAATTGACCCGGTGGCTACAGTAACTGCAAGTTTTTAATCTCTGAACATGGAATCTTCTTTACAATAGAATAAATTCCCCCTTCGGTTATGTGAGAACTGTATGTAATAAAATTCATATTATCAACATTGAGGAGGAGATGTGTCATATGAAGAATACATTTAAAAGTTACATGAAGGAGCCATATGTTCTTGATTTCGGCGAGATGCAGAGGCTGCATGGAGAATTGTTATCTGAAATAGGTAACGACCCTGATGCAATCGAATTATACGATGAGCTCGTTGATATTGCTACAAGATATGCAGCTATCCGTGCTAAATGGGGAAGATTGTCAAGGGAAGAGAAAATGGATACCGATTCTTTAAGAACGTCGCATCATAATTCAGTGATTATCCATTTTAATATGCTTGCAAGATATCTTCGGATGCAAGGGAAAAAAGCTGCGTGGCGCGATGCACTTGGAGATGATGAAGAAAACAGATATTATCGAAAGACGATTGGTGATTTTGGCTGTTACATCGTATTTGTGAATAGTATCTGTGCAAGATAATTTCTAGGAGGTCAATTATGAATTATTACAAAAGCTGGGAATCTTTTGTTTCGAATATCGATGTTATTCCAGACAAACTTGATGGTGAAAAACTGATTCATATGGTATCTGCACTTTCATGTACTCGATCGGAACGTGAATCCTTAGGTAGAGCAGCAAAGGAGGGAGATAAAACTTCTTTAGAGTGCTTTTTAAATGCATATGTTCCGATGATTGTAGGGACTATGAAAAAATATGAACCACGAATTGGATATAGTCGAGACATATTGATGGGTTGTGTAGAAAAACTTCGGGAGAAAGTTGTGAACTCGCTGTATGTTGACAATCTTGAATATAATACAGCTCATTATGTTGACTGGATGGTAAGGAATGAAGTGACCAAATTCATCGCATCACAGGATAAGTGTCCAGAAGAACATCTAGATGATAAAAAACAGAATGAGCCTAAAGTAGAAACTATAGATGAGTTGATTGAAAAAATAAGTGTTTCAATTTCTGATAAAGATCAAGCTGAAAGAATTGAGAAAATGCTTCAGGCTTGCAGAAATGACAGGGAAAGACAACTGCTTGCATTCAGATTTGGGTTGGTGGATGGAGTTCCCAAAACGCTTCAGGAAACGGCAGATAAATTTGGAATTAGCAGAGAACGAGCAAGACAGATAGAAAGTATGGCAATACGGAGATGTGTATCGCATATAAGAAGGAGAAAGTCGCTTGCGGATTTTTTGAATGAATAAAGATTAGGAGGATGCGCATATGAGCATAAAGATAGTTTTCGATGATGAATATGTAAAGAAGGCAATCCATTCAAATTGTCCATGGTTACAATATGAAGAAATAGATATTGCAAATTGTTCGGATCAGAAGATTCTTGATAGTTTGAGCTAATATATTCAGGGAGATTATGACGTGGAATATGTTCACATGGAAAGTCACGATATTGTAGCTGTGGTTGAACGAGACTAGGAGGAGGACGTGCAAATGAGCAAGAAACTCGTTGCATATTTCTCTGCCAGTGGAGTAACCGGCAGAGTTGCTAAGACTTTAGCAGAGGCGGCAAATGCCGACCTATATGAGATTAAACCGCAGATTCCATACACTACTGCGGACCTAAACTGGATGGATAAGAAATCACGTAGCACGATTGAGATGCAGGATAAGGCATCAAGACCGGCAATGGCAGATTGTAATGCACCTGTGGCAGATGCAGACGTAATTTTTGTTGGTTTCCCGATTTGGTGGTATGTGGCACCACACATTATTAATTCCTTCCTGGAGGCATATGATTTTAGTGGAAAGACCATTGTACTTTTTGCTACTTCCGGTGGCAGTGATTTCGGAAGGACGCTGGAAGCATTGGAAGATAGTGTTCGAGGTACTGCACATCTGATGGAAGGGAAAATGCTTAATGGAAAGCATGGTAAGGATGACATGGCAGTATGGATAAAAAGTCTGAACTTATAGTTCATATCAGACAGTAAGTCGAGGATTCTTACGAGAGCCTTCCCTCCCTACTTGGGGAGACTGTCCGAAAACTCGAACAATCTAACCTGATGTAAAATGGTTGATGCACTCATTTATGAGTGTTCAATATAGATTAAATTGCACATTGAAAACTGAATAAAGTACACAGAAATCATGCAGTCATTGCCTAAATATAGTATAATGGAGTCAGTAAAAAAAGGGGTTTGAGGTGTTCTGGTATGCCATATATTTCTGGTTTTGACCGTGATCAGTTGATGTGCTGTTCATGGGATGAGTTTGTAGATAAAGAGAGTATTGCAGGGATAATAGATGCGTTTGTAAACAGTCTTGATATAAGCAGATATGGTGTAAAACCTGTATCTGTTGAAGGACGTCCGGCATATGATCCGAAAAGTCTGTATAAACTGTATATTTATGGAAGCAGAAAAGGAATTCGTTCTTCACGCAAACTGGCAGAAAGCTACAAAGTGAATCTGGAAGTAAAGTGGATGCTTGGATGTGTAGAACCTGATTTTCGTACAATCTCAGATTTCAGGAGAAGCAACATAGACAGTCTGAAAGAAATTTTCCATGAATTTAACCACCGGCTTTCTGGTGCGGTAGAATGGGGATTTTGTTCTGTTGATGGAAGTAAAATTCAGGCCAACAACTCGAAAGATAATAACTTTACAAAAAATAAACTGGATGACCGGATCAAGTGGCTGAATGGTCATACAGATGAATATCTTCGAATACTGAATGAGATGGATGAAGATGAAGAACAGGAGGACAATCCGGAAAAGTTAACACGGGAAATCATTGAAGCTAAACTCAAAGAGGCCCAGGAACGTCTTGCAAGATATGAAGGCTACTAGAAATTGATGGAAGAAACAGGAGTATCACAGCTTTCTATTACCGATGCAGATGCGAAGCTTATGAAAAATAAAAATGGGTTTGGTGTAGCATATAATCCGCAGACAGTAGTGGATTCAAAAACACATCTGATCCGTGATTTCCAGATGACAAATCAGGTAACAGATCATGGGCTTCTAGAAAGTACGATGAAGGGAATCAAAGCAGCGGAACCGGAAACTATTGTAGAAGTTGTTGCAGATAAAGGCTACGAAGATACAGATGATATGGTCAGATGTCTGGAGAATGGAATTATTCCCCACGTGATAACGGGTGATGGAAAAGATGGCTATGAAATAGAAATACCCTACGAAGACTCTGAAGTAGATACAACCAGTGCAGAACCGGAAGACTTAAAAAAGCATTGCATTCAGGAATGATTCCGGAAGCATATAAAGAAGTTATACAGGATATAAAAGTAGAGGAAGTACACCGAAAAGTTGTAGATGAAAAGGCAGAGGTTACTTCGATTTACGGAACACCAGAGGAGATGCAGGAAAAAGCAAAGGAAGGGTATTTTGTCAGAGATTCTGAGAGGAATCTTGTATACTGTCCTGCAGGAGAAATGCTCAGGCAGAAATGTGTTAAGAAAAATGGAAATATCCGGTATGCAAATAAAAATGCCTGTAGACACTGTAAAAATCGTAATAAGTGTTATAAAGGAAAAAATGAATGGAAAGAGATAGATTTTACAAAAGATCAGTTGCAGAAGCCGTGTAAGGACTGGTTAAAAACAGAAGGAAAAGAACTGGAAAAAACGAAAGTTAAAGAAAAATGGCATTATGAGAAAGTAAAGATTGTAAAATTCTTTCTTAAACCAGACCGGGAGAAAATGAGCCAGAGGATGAGTTTGTCAGAGCATCCGTTTGGGACTATAAAACGTGCAATGGGAGCCACTTATTTCTTGCTGAAAGGAATACAAAAAGTGGCTGGGGAGTTTGCGCTCTTTTGTCTAGGGTATAACCTAGAACGAGCTAAAAATCTCCTTGGATTTCAAAAAATGATGGAACTGATGGAACAGGCATAAACCTTTTTCTTTCAAAATGTGTATTTTATTCAGTTTTCAATGTCACAGATGAAAGAAAGGGACTAAATTTATGCCTAATAATCAAGTTTTCGGACGGTCTGTGGGAGGGGGAGGCTTGTTTTGTTTTATTGTAAGAAATTTTTCGATTTTATCGGGAAAACACAAAAATGTTCGATTTATTACATACACCGGATGATTAACTGTATGAAAAAAGGAGAAAGAAAATCATGGCAATGAGACCTGTCTATGAAGTAAAAGAAAACATACCATTTTTTACTGCTGTGAATGTGGAATTTGAGTGGAATGGAGGATTCGCCAAAACTCAGAAACAAAAAAATATCAGAGCACTTCATGAAAACTATCGTGAACGTAGATCCGATAAAAAGGTATTAGAGATTTCAAGTAAGTCTTTACAGGAAGGAGGAGAAGCATTGAGCGCCTTTTTCCTTCCTAAATACGTTCCGGAACTTGATAAGAGTGTACCTGTAGAATGTGTTTTTCAGTCAGGAAAAACATTTATGAATGGAGGGCCATATAAAGATCTCTTATGTGCAACACCGAGAGAGGCAAAAAAGGATGAACGTTTAAAAACTAGCGGAAGACTGAAGTGTTTCATGTTCGATGGCAAGGAATATCCACTCATTCCAAAGACTATTTTTTATGATTACATTTATATAAATGCGCTCCTTGAAAATGAAAAATTGGCAGAGATTGCTCTTCAATATGATGCTTTCACAGATATTGAATTTAATCCGGAAAAGAGTCTTAATTGTCAGGCAAAAGCTTGTGCGACATTTGTTGCTTTATCCCGATTGGGATTATTGAGTCAGGCTAAGGGGTTTGACTCATTCCTTGCATTATATGATCTGGAAATTCCAAAGAAAGCTAAGGAAACTAAAAAGGTTAGTTTGGTGGAGATGGAAAGAACGGAACCAACAAATGTTAATATCCAGGTAGGTGCCATAATTCGCCATAAGAAGTTCGGTGATGGAGTAATTAAGAAGATAGATTCTAAAGTTTTGGTAGCTCATTTTCCAGAAGTTGGAGAGAAGAATCTTGGAATGAACTGGTGTGTCCGAAATTGTGAAATCATTAAGAATTAGGTTTCCGACGAGATTGGAGATATACAACAAAAAAATTATACCGATGAAGGAGCTGGGAATATATGACCAAAAGTATGTTTGAAAATATTCGTGTAGTGGCGGCAGTTAATCGTAATCGTATTTCATATCAGAACCTTGAGTTGATTCAATTAAAATATGAAGTAACAGATATGGAAGAATGCCTTCGTTTCTGTGAAGAGAATAGTATTGAAGTGTATAAAGAAGAGTATGCTGTTGATGCTATTCCCGTAATAAGGAACAATGTGGATACTAAACCTCGAAAAACCTCGGAAGAAATATATCAAAATAAGTTGGCAAAGAGAATAACTCGACGAATTATGTATCTTGGATCAGTCAAAGCTAGAAAACGAGTAAGGGAGCAGGGGCTTCACGGATGGTTATGTGGAACTTACACCAGTAAGATTGCCGAGAGTATATGTTCGAGGGTGAAACATATTTTCTCAGTTGAAGAAATGGAGTTTATAGTAGCGCATCTTGTTGAGGAAAATGATGAGGATAGTATGTTTGTGATGGTTGATGATTTAGAGCAGGAAACTTGTGATTTATTAAATGGAAAGCTAAATGAACTGATCCCAAAGCTACATGTTAATATTTCTATGGTTGATTCATAAATTAATAATTGTGATGAGTGAAAAGGTACACAAGTAGTCATAATGTAACGGATATGATAGGTGTTTCCGGTTGAAGTATTCATGTAGCTTCAGCGGCAGCGTTGGTCGAAAAATTGAATATGGACACATTACTTGTGATTAAGCATGCATAGATAAATAGGAAAGAAGCCTTCGAATAAAAGCAACTTGTTATTCGGAGGTTTTTTGTGGGTGGGAATACTTTGGACACTATGAACACAAGGACGGCGAATAAAGCCACTATTTTGCCTTAAAAATAATGCTGCTTGCCGCCAATGATGAGCGATTGTGTCTTCATTGGTATGAAATGACCTATTAGCAGAGCAAACGTGCAGTATATGTGGCTGAGATATGAGAGCATCACGAATATAATATAAATATAAAGATAGCAAGAAAGGAGGTCAGCCAATGAAAACAGAAGCAGCTTTCAAGAATCGCGAGCGTTTTATCGAGTTAGGTATTGTGATTGCAGCACTGAGAAAACGTCAGGGTTTTTCACAGGATGCACTGGCAACGAAAGCAGATATCAGCAGATCGACGTTGAGTGCAATAGAGGCAGCGAATATGACAAGAATGTTCTCTGTAGACACTCTGTATAAGATTGCAGATGCACTTGGAATTTCGGCGGGTGACCTTCTAAACTATTCGTTACCAGCTTCTAATTTGTGATTAGCGAAGAGATTTAATTGTATCCTGCAATGCTCTGATACTGATTCTGGCTTGATAGATTACATCATGATGGCCTTACTAATATTATATGAAATTATTGACCGCAAGGCTATCAGTTTCGATACTGAGAACCCTTGCGGTTTTCTTTTATACAAAATAATACTTTGGCACAACCGGGGAAACCCGGCGTCGCAAAACTACAGGGCCTGAAATGGCAGCCAGTTGCACTAACGCGGTTAAGCGTAGTACCTGCCCAGGCAACCAATGTCTGGGCTTTTCTGTTATACATTGAGGAGGTGTTCTTATGTTCTTCGAGAAATTATTTAGGAAAAAAGAAGGACAGACAATCGAACGGGTAGAAGCACCGTCGATTGAGACGACTAAGATTATGGAGAGCGCTGCAAATTCTGCATTGATTACGGATGAGCAGAAATATGTCCATGATTTCAGGATGACACTTACGGGATTGGAACAAAGACTACATACGTCTGAGAGCAATGAGAAAATTAGCATGGAGGCTATCAAGACGGGATGTGACTTCTATGAAGCAGAATGGGCAGGCATTTTGATTGCTGATGTTGAAACCGAGGCATGTGGCTCCGATGACTTGCTATAACCGCCTTACCGGAAGAATGGAATCTCGCTATACAAAAGAGGTTGAAGCATTTGAAGGTTTTGGTCGTTGGATCAAGGCATTTTATGATGGAAAACCATTAGTCGTGCCGGATGCATCTGTCATCAAAAAGATGTTTCCGGATGAGTTCCAGCATTATCAAAGATTAGATGTCCAAAGTTTGATTGGCACTCCATTTGGTGAGAAGTCAACGGGTTCTTTGTTGTGAAGAATCCTACAAGATATAAGACATATCCGGATATGGCACAGATGCTTGCGTTTGTAAGCATGAAGACTTTTTATCTGCAGGAGCTGCAACAGAGTATGGCAGAGTTGGAAACAAATCAGGATGACTCTGCAGACGAACATACCATTCGTATTAATCTCCTTGGTATGCCGGAAGTTTGCGTCGGAAGCAAAAAGCTGGATATGAGAGTATATGCTTCTGATAACGCATGGAAAGTAATTTCGTTCCTGGCACTGAAAGGGAAACCGGTTCCAGGCTCAACATTGATTGAGAATATCTGGCCGAAGATAAAAGATACATCCGATACCAATCCACTTCGCAGTGCTCTGTATCAGATGCGCAGCAAGTTCCAGTTCCTCTGTCCGAATATCATTTCCAGCAATGAACAAGGATACTGGTTTAATCCAGAGTACCGTGTTGAGGTGGATACGGCTCTGGTGGAAGAACTGTGGAAGAAAATTTCTGAAGAGAAAAATCACAGTGTAAGATTGGCTCACCTGAAGCAGGCGGTCAAATTGTTCAGAGGGTATCTCTGTGATAATAAACTGGATGAGCCATGGATGATTTCTTATTATCATACATACAGTAGTCTCTACGCTCAGGTTATGACTTCTCTTTTAGATGAAATTGATAAGGATGAGAATTATACCGGTATTCACAAGTATGCTTCTGCTTCTTTATCCATGCTGGATGGTAATCCCAAAATCTGTTTCTGGATGACTGTCTCTACTTATTTTATTAGTGGAAAAAGTGCTGCGTTGGAAGTGATAAATGCCAACAGGTGTTCTTTGTCATCAGAAGAATTTGATGTCCTGATGAAGGAAGTCGAAGCTTACATTAAAAATCATGGAGGTACTCTGTAAACTATTTTCGTGGTAACACGGGAAATAACACACTGATTTTTAGGTTACACATAGTATTACACAGGTGATGTTACTGGATACAACACGGCAACACGTCTGGTGATACGGCTCTAAACACGTAGTATAACACCCTCGTTCGATAGCATTTCGAGGCAAGTAAAAATTGCCTTTGAAATCTACCGAATGGGGGTGTCTTTTTGCATCCGGACAAGTCTTTTGGAGCGGTTATTCTTGCATGTATTTGTAGGAATGACCGCTCCTTTTTGGTTATTACAGGTGCCGTGCACCTCCTTCGGTTCTTGAGTTTGCATCTTTTCAAATTTCAAGAACTGGAGGAAATAAAAATGTATTATGATCCGAAAATGTGCGGAAAACGTATTCAGGTCCTTCGCAAGAAAAAGGGGCTTACACAGCTGCAGTTGTCTTTCAAAATAAATGTCTCAGAGAGTCATCTGAGAGCAATCGAAATCGGTATACGCGGTGCTTCCATAGATTTGCTGATTGAGTGCTCAGAGTTTTTCCAGGTATCTCTTGATTACCTGGTTCTTGGCAAGACGGATCCGGACAAAGCAGAGATGATGATGCAGCTGGATATTCTGAGCAATCACATTGATCAGTTGAGAAAACTGATTTGAAGTATACGGAATTGTCAAGAGGAAAACATATCGTTTCTGGCGAGGTTGTGTGCCCTCTGAGAATATGTTGAGGGCAAAAATCTTCGGTAGAATTATTCTCGTAAGCGGTGCTTCACCGCTTACGTGATCTTTGAAAACTGAATACTATTCATCAGAACTTTACTGTAGAAGGGAGCCTTCGTCGGCACACCATGATGTTCAATGGAACGTAGCGATTCGCCGGAGCAAATGCTAGGTTGCAACTGGCGGTGGTGTTGATCTTCTACAGGTACAATGATACTTCCGTAATTCGCGGTCCGGCCATAATGAAGGCGGGATGGTTAAGCGCCAATGAAGCTGCTTCGCAAGCGCGTCTGATGAGTTGATGACTTTAGGGCAGTCCTGTACCTCATCGAAGATGATGAGGGGCTTTTCTGGCACAATCTTCTGACCGCTTGCCAGCATCAGGTTCTGCAGAATACGATCAACATCCTTGGTGGTTTCAAAGAATTGTTTGTATTCTTCGTTTTCATCAAAGTTAAAATAAGCCGTATTTTCATAGTAACGCTTGCCGAACTCTTTCAGAATCCAGGTCTTACCCACCTGACGTACACCCTTCAGGATCAACGGCTTACGGTAGGGAGAATTCTTCCAGTCCAGCAGCTTTTTCAAAATAAATCGTTCCATAGACTCACACCTCACACTTTTATTGGAGTTTTAGTGTTTCTTGATCACACTTTTATTATATGCGTAAGTTTCCCGAAATACAATCATAATCACAAAATTATACGAGTTTTATGGAGGTAAAATCACACTTTTATATTGATACAAGAAATAGGTCTGAATTTCGGAACTGATTTTATACGATTTCTCGTTGCTCCGCCAATCATTCCGATAGCTGTTAAAATAATCTTTTTTACGTTTGCCATATGCCATCCTCTTGAGAAGGATGCCCACATTATCAGATATGTAAACGCACTGCATGTATCGTGGAGAAACGCCATGTTATTGATGCGGTTGTTACAGTCAATGTAACGGAGCGTTGCCAGCTTTCAATCATGTGGATTTATTATATTATATATTAGTCATTCATATTGTAATAAGATAGGAATTCCGTTACAAATTGTTTTACATTTTTTACTTTTTCATCAAAGAAAATTTGCATTTTTATTTCGTCGTCAATAGTATCATTATTTTGGAAGAATTCAGTTGCAGATTCCATACAACCTTGCATGTAGCCTTGCACATAGCCTCGGACATAACCTTCTACAAAAGCATCAGCTCCATAACTATCAGGTTGATAATTTCTTTGCGCTTTCAGGGCAATATAAGCTCGTTCATTTGCTTCTTCATGCAATTTCTCTAAGTACTGCTCAAATTCGGTCATGTATGTGTTCCTCCCTTATCTATATGCGCTCTTCTTTTTTTATTATATTGTCATTTGCAGAAATCGGCAATATTGATTTTTGAGCGATAGTCTCTTTCCTAGTTGGTGAAAAGCAGTAGTATTATTTTTACTTTCTACTCTGGAAAATGGTTCTGTAACCGGCGTACGATGAAGAGTATTTTTGTGGCCTGGGAACTTTTTCACTTTATTATATAAAAATACCCCGCTCCTGGATATGGGGCAGGGGATTTTAGCTTAATATGTAACTGTTCCAGGCTGATAAATAATCGATTTTTTTGTGCCGATTCCGAGTATCTTGTTCAATTCAGAATAGAATATTTCTTTTTCGCTCATTTGATCTAAAAGCTTAAAGTCATAATCCCAAAAGCAAGACTCTACGCATCTTTCCAAATCTTCAATATCAGACATCATATTTTCAGTAAGTTCACAAGGATCTTCATTTTCTCCGCACTCTTCATCAGCGGTCATTTTTTCACATTCTTGTTTCAAAATACTGAATACATATTCTCGATCTTCCTGCAGCATCTTTATAGTCGTACTTGTATTGCACTCTTCACACTGCTCAATTCCGTATCTGATCAGTTCATACATAACATATTCCAAGATAAGTGCTGGTATATATGTTTTTTCTGATTTCAATAAAGCAATCAAGTCTGAAAAAGCTGCTTTTCTTTTGTGTCTTGGATACGACTTTGGGAAAAAGCGGGCTAACATCCATTCATCATCCTTTAACGGTTCTGCAATTTCCAAGATTCTTTTTGAAATGAATTTTGCAATTAATTCATTTGCTTTGGCATCTCCAGTTCCTAATAAATCCGTCAATTGTAACATTTTTGATATCTCCTTTTTTGGTTTTCTTGCTTATAAGTATACATCTGTAAGCATTCTTTTTGGTTACACGACATGTAACTTTCATATTTTTCTGTGAAAAAAACGAAAAAAATTCCCAAATGCTATCCTGAAATAAAAAAGACAAGGAGGAATTGTTTATGATGTCATTTAAAGAAGTTTATGAAAAATTCAAATGTAACAAAACAGATGCCGCAGTAGCACGCAAAGCAAATCTGAACAAAACTACATTGTCACGTATCATTCGAGAATTGATTCCTGCGAATCGCAATTATCTCTGGAGCTTATGTTTTGCTTTAGAATTAAATTTGAATCAATCAGAAGAATTATTTGATGCCGCGGGAATACATATGAATAGATCATATCATATGTCCGAACGAGAAAAAGATCGTGAGAAATTTTTGAAAGAATGCATCAACAAAAAACAATATAATGTGATTGAATTAAATGCTGAGTTATACGGGATGGGATATCCGTTATTGGGGAATCAGACATACACGAAAAATTAGTGCATTGACACTTTTGGGGAATGTTGTTAACAATCAAATTTAGTGAAGTGTTTCAGAATGTGATCAGTGCGGTGAGGAAATATTAATTTCTCCAAACGCTTTCTATCGGCAAATTATAACCATCTGCCATAATGTCAGCATTGCAGTGTGGACATTCGTACACTGGTTGCGCATTTTTCTGATTTGGATTATACTTAAACTATCAGGAGATAGGAGGAACGATTGTATGCCACAAACAATTCATACACTGCTTACTCAGTATTTATCAGAAGTACAAAAGATTTACGGCGCACATCTCAAGAGCGTCATTTTATATGGTTCCTATGCAAGAGGTGATTATACATCCGATTCCGATGTTGATATCATGTTGTTGGTGGATTTAACACAGGAAGAAATGGATGCTTACTCGGATGCATTGTCAGAACTGGGATATGAGTATAATGTAAACTATGATATCTGGATGATGCCGGTTGTGAAAAATCTTCAGCATTTTAAGCAATGGGCAGCAGCATATCCATTTTATACCAATGTACAGAAAGAAGGGGTGGTTTTATATGAAGCAGCCTGATTCGTTGGATGTTGGAACAAAAATGGATGTGGTCCGTCATCGCTTAGAACGAATGCAGGAAAGAGATATCAGCAGAGCAGATGTAAAAAACGGGATTGCCACCGGGGAAATAAATATGTGTATGTTTTGTAAAAATACGACTACTATCCAGAGTACCACAACCCACGTTGTGAACTATAAAGACTGCATCATCGTAATCAAGAATGTTCCATGCCTTGAATGTGACCAGTGCGGCGAGAAATACTACACCGATGAAGTCGCTGAGAAACTGGAAATGATTGTAAATATGGCAAAGAAACTGATGCAGGAAATTGCGGTAATTGATTATAAGCAGGCAGCGTAGAATGAAGAACAAATTTAATATATGAAATTATTAGACAAACCCGATTTGTAGTATGATTCTACTGTTGGGTTTGTTTTGAGTATAATATGGTTTTTATCGTGTCAAATTTTGTGTTACAATAAAGACACCTCTTTTCAGAAGCGTCTTTCTCATGTAAAATATTAAAAAGTTGCTGTTTGTGCGGCTTTCGCACTATTCAGTCCATCAATCCAGTTGCATAATATAATAATCGTTTCAAGATTTACATTGTATATTGTACGACACCTTTTCGGCCACCCAACACATCTTTCCCTTTCAAATCATCCCAGGAGAAATCCGCCATTTCTTCCCTTGCGACAAGAAAGTTCCCGGCTCTTTGTGTAAGCTGCGCGAAGTTGACGATCACATCATTTGCACCTTCCTGATACGTGTAGATGGAAGATTCGCTTCCCATGAATCCGATATCGGCCTCCCCGGAAAGAACGGCGGTCATGACTTTATCTGCTCCAAAACCAGTGATGAGTTGGAGAGAAATTCCTTCTTCCTCAAAATACCCTTCTTCGATTGCCACGTATTGCGGTGCATAGAAGATAGAATGTGCAACTTCATTTAGAGTAACTTCCGTCATTTTTTTGTGAGCAGTGTTTTCGGAATTGCTTTCAGTGGCAGCAGGAACGGCAGCGGGATCACTGCTTTCATTTGCCGAGCATGCAGGGAGCAGGCTTACGAGAAGTATGCCTGCCAGTAAGAATGAGATGGTTTTCTTTTTCATAGTATCCTCCTGAACAAAAAAGTATCTGATTTAAGGTATGCACGGGATGGGGGAATGTGAGAAAATATTGACGAATATGGGGATTTGCCTGTTGAATTTAGATGTAACATCTTTTTATTTTGTGTATAATATAAACTGAACATGACATACAGATGTCGTGTTATGGATGGTATAATGAATCAGGAAGTGAACGTGATATGAAAATAGATAGGCTTATCGGTATTCTTTCTATCCTTTTGCAGGAAGAGAAAATTACTGCTCCGGAATTGGCAGAAAGATTTGAGGTTTCAAGAAGAACGATAAACAGAGATATTGAAGATTTATGTAGGGCCGGCATTCCGATTTTTACATCACAGGGTGCGGGCGGCGGCATCAGCATTATGGATGGTTATAGGATGGATCGGACGATTCTGACATCTAGGGATATGCAGATGATTCTGGCAGGTCTTCGAAGTCTTGACAGTGTGAGTGGAAGCCATTATTATGGGCAGCTTATGGAAAAACTCAAGGCTGGATCATCGGATGTTATCAGTGGAAATGAGTCTGTTCTTATCGACCTGTCATCGTGGAATAAAGATTCTCTGTCACCAAAGATTGAACTGATTCAGGATGCAATCGAGCTGGGGAAGACACTGAAGTTTATGTATTATGCGTCGGGCGGGAATACTGAGAGGGAGATGGAACCTTATTTTCTGATTTTCAAATGGTCAAGCTGGTACATCTATGGATATTGTCTGCTTAGGAATGACTATCGGATGTTCAAATTGAATCGAATGGCAGAACTGGTGCATGCCAGCGATTTTGAAAAATCTGGATAATTGAACAGGACTCTATGCTTAAAATGGTGTGGGACATTTGTTGTCTGCAGAGAAAATTCCTGCATTGCTCGCTGGGATACGGGAAATAATCTTCCGGATTTATCTGTGATAGTTGAACTTGCTGATTTTTATGATGTTGATCTAAATGAAATCTTTCGTGGAGAAAGGAGAAAGGAGACAATGGATACAGAGTTAAAGGATACCTTGTTGCAGGCAGCAGAATATTCAGAAGGTATAAGAAAAAATAATCAAAAGAATGCATTCGCTGTTTATTTGTGGTTGTATTACATTTGTATTTTACTTGACTGTTCTATTCTTAGAACCAGAACAAACATCTGACCTGTTTGATTTTATAGAGGGAATGTCTCTGGGCATTTCTTTTGGAATGGTTGTGGTAGGAATCATTATGACCAGCAAATATGCGGATAGAATCGTTGAGTGGAAAGTAAAGCACAAAATTATATCTGAATAAAAGATGTCAAAAGCCCTTCCGGTTAAGAGGGGCTTTTGCTTTTTTCCGTGGCGTTACAGCCGGTCATACCATGTTTGAAAAATAGATAGCCTATTGCAAAACTTCTCCATCGGGGATGCCAGGTTCGTTTTCAGTGGAAGCAGGCATATCAGCGGGCTCACTGGTTATACACGGATAACTTTATATAAAAATATAACATAGTATATTGTCAAATATGTTTTTAGACGGTATAATATAACATATTTTTCTGTGTGGTGATTACTATGAAGATATTAATAGACGAAACAGAACTAGATCTTCTGTTGGAAAAGAAGAAACAATTCATAGGGAAAGAGGTAGTTTGGGATAGCCTTTTGTCCGCGGTTTCGTTTCTGGTTTCGGTTTTTTTGGCAACCTACAAAGAAATATTTGGCGTGCCCGGAGCAGCAATAAAAACAACGTTTGTAATGTTGGGATTATTCTTTACAGCAAAAAGTGTAAAAGATATATGGTCCGGCGCGAAAAATAATTACTCGAAAGAAGATCTTTTTAAGGATATCAATAAATTAAACCAAATAACTCATAACCATTCTATTATAGCAATAAAAGATACGTATAGTGAATTCCCAAATAGATTCTTAGTGTATGATGAGCCGAAGTGGAATTGTAAATTGTTTTTAAATTACAAGACCAACCAAAACAATGAAAAATTTATTATAGATCATATCTCACATGAATTGAAAATAAAAAGCGAAGATATTTCTATTGAATATATGTCACAGAAAATTCATGAAAAATATTCACAAAATCATAAAGAAATGCGGGTTTATTGTCACAGACTTTATCAAGTTACGCTTAAAACGTTTCCAAATATAATGCAAGATAATTCGTTTGAAATTGATGGTGTACAGTATTATTGGATGAGCATTTCTGAGATGGAACGGGATAGTAGGATTAGGGAAGTGAATCAGGATATTGTTGATTTTGTAAAAGAAAATTGCAGTTGATTTAATGCTTTGCCAACCATCAATCGGATGGTTGGTATTTTATTACAGATATGAGTAAAGTCAGTGCGGCACTGTGAAATAACGAGAGTGATGATTTCCTGGAAAGGAGAAAATAATGGTTGGTAAAAAACTGTTAATCATAGAGGATGATATTGATTTAAGAGAAGGATTGCACTTTTCTTTTGAAGGAGATGGATATGAGGTTTTCGATGTGGGAACCGGAAGAGAGGGACAGCAGGAAATCAAAAAAGGCAGTTATGATCTTGTGCTTTTGGATTGCAACCTCCCGGATGGAACTGGATTTGATCTGTGCAGGAAAGTGCGCCGGTTCAGTATGATTCCCATTATCATGCTGACTGCCCGTGATACGGAAATGGATGAGATCAGGGCATTGGAACTGGGGGTGAATGATTATCTGTCAAAACCGTTTTCACTTGGTGTGCTGAAAGCGAGAATGAAACGGATTCTGAATGAAAAAGCAGAAACGGCAAATTTATGTTCCGGAAATATTGTCATTGATAAAAGTACCTGTAAAGTCTATAAGAATGAGGAAGAAATTACATTAAGCAAATTAGAGTACCGGCTGCTGATGTACTTGATTGAAAATAAAAATCATGTGCTGTCAAAGGAACAGATTTTAAGCCAGATATGGGATAGCGACGGAAAGTATGTAGATAACAATACAGTTTCTGTGAATATCAGCAGATTGAGAATGAAGATAGAAGAGGATGCATCCAATCCAAAGTTCATAAAGACCGTTCATGGAGTGGGATATATTTGGAAGGAATAAGAACATGATACTCAATATCATACTTGTGGTGTTGTTATGTTTCACTGCAGGGTATAGTATTTATAAAAATAGAAAAACCTATCGTTCGATAGACAGGTTATTAGATTGTGTGTTAAATCAGGAAAAGATAGAACTATCCGATGTCCAGGAGGGAGAACTGTCTGCCCTGGTAAATAAGATCAATCGGATTCAGGAAGTTTTGGGAAAACAGGTGGAAGTGGCAGAAGCAGAAAAAGAGCAAGTAAAAAGCCTTGTTTCCAATATGTCGCATCAGCTTAAAACACCGTTAGCAAACCTCTCTATCTATACAGAAATATTAAACGGTCAGGAATTAGAGGAAAAGAAGCAAGCTGAAGTTGCTGAAAAAATCAAAAAGCAGATTGATAAGCTGGACTGGATCATAGGCTCATTGGCTAAGATGGTAAAACTGGAGCAGGATGTGATTGTATTTGATGCAGAAGGAATCTCAATCAGAAAAACGCTTCTGGATGCAATAGATACTGTATATGAAAAGCTAGAGAAGAAAGGGATCATGCTAATTTCGGAACCATATGAGGATATCCTGCTGTTTCATAACCGGAAGTGGACGGTTGAAGTTTTTGTAAATCTTCTGGAGAATGCGATCAAATACACGCAGCAGGGAGGCACAATCCAGATCAAGGTTTGTCCTTATGAAATCTATACGGAGATTCAGATTTTAGATAACGGATGCGGTATCCATGAGGAGGAGACAACGGAAATATTTAAACGCTTTTACAGAAGCCGGGAAGTGGAACACATAGAAGGCTCCGGCATTGGGCTGTATCTGTCTAACTTGATTCTTGAAAAGGAAAAAGGCTATATGGTAGTGAAGTCCGTCTATGGAGAAGGAAGCTGCTTTTCGGTGTTCTTACAAAACTGTAAGAATTGATTACCGCCCTGTAAAGAAAATGCAAGATTCCATAGATATACTGTTGGTATCAACAGGAAAGGAGCGGTAAGCCATGAGCAATATACTGGAATTAAGCCATGTAGAAAAAATATATGGTGAAAAAGAGAATCAGGTAAAAGCGCTAAAGGATATCAATATACAAGTTAAAGAAGGAGAATTTATTGCTATTGTAGGAACCTCTGGCAGTGGGAAATCCACACTTCTAAACCTTGTCGGAGGTTTGGATACTCCTACAAAGGGGAGAATTCTTGTAAAAGGGAAAGAGATCGGTACACTGACCAGAAAGGAACTGACCATTTTCCGACGGAGAAACATCGGGTTTGTGTTCCAAAATTACAGTCTCATGCCCGTCTTGAATGTGTATGATAATGTTGCCCTCCCGGTAACTTTTGACAAAGGAAAGCATATCAATCGTAAGTATATCGAACAATTGCTGAAGGAACTGGGAATCTGGGATAAACGGAAAAAGTATCCGAATGAGCTGTCAGGCGGACAGCAGCAGAGGGTTGCGATCGCAAGGGCCTTAGTCAATAAACCTGCAATCCTTCTGGCGGATGAACCCACCGGGAACCTTGATTCAGCTACAACCATAGAAGTTATCGGATTGCTGAAAACAAGCTGCAGAAAGTACAATCAGACAATCCTGATGGTAACGCATAATGAGACCATTGCACAGATTTTTGACAGAATCATCCATATTGAAGATGGAATGGTAACGTCAGGAACACACCTGTTTCCCCAAAAAGGTGGTGATGGCGTATGTTAATACTGGCGTATAAGTATATGCGGTATTATAAAAGTCAGACTTTTGCAATTCTGGCAAGTATCATCTTAACGGCTGCCTTGTTGTCTGGCGTTAGTTCCCTGATCTACAGCAGCCAGATGAACAGTCTGGAGACTCATAAGGCCATATATGGGGATTGGCATTATTACCTGGATGTGGAACCGGAGGTGTTTGAGGAAGTACGCAGTGGGCAAACAGATGCCGGATTTCAGGTGGAGCAATGCGGTAAAATGGAAATCCGGGATGTGGTGACAGAACCTTATCTCATCTATTTTATCAATACGGATGAATCTTACCGACAGATGGCACACCGGGAGCTTATTGAGGGAATTTATCCCGCAGGATCAAACGAGATCGCGGCGGATCGTTACACGTTGGGGAATTTGGGATTTTCAGGAGAGATTGGCGATACATTAAGCCTGAATGGAAAAGATTATGTCATGACCGGAATCATAAAAAGTGCCTGGGCAGCCAGTTCCAATGAAATGGAACTTTTTGTGGGAGAGGATTTTGAAGGCCGGGGAAGCCAGCCACTCTTATATTTGAGATTCGATGAAAGTGAGAAGCTGTATAAGCAGTTGGATGTGTTTTTGAAGAAGTATCAAATTTCCAGTGATGCAGTAACGGCAAATGATGAAGTTGTCAGGTATCTGGGCGGTGAGCAGCCGGACAGTATTGTAGACATCGTAAAGTTTGCATTGACAGATGAGAGTGGTAATTTCACATACATTGTTTTGAAATTGCAGAGCGAGTATAACCTGGCATTCAATGGGATGATCTTGCTGCTCTGTGTTTTTAGTCTGTTCATCATAAACAGCATCTTTCATATCTCTGTTTCCAAACGCACAGCGGAGTATGGCGTGATGCAGACACTTGGAATCAGTGAAAAAAGCATTGGCGGCACGCTGATTTTAGAATTATGGATCTTATTTTTTATCGGTTATCCGATGGGGTGTCTGTTAGGAAACGGGATTCTGAATCAGCTTTACGGACAGTTAGATGGTGTCTTTTCTACTCAAACGGTTGGAGTAGCAGGAACTGGTATTGAACTTTCCGGGCTGGATCAGACTGCCATCCAGGAGAGTATGAGAACTGCGGCGTTCCATGTGTCCTGGGATGCGATGGTCATCGGTTTTCTTTTCTTATTGGTAACATTGGCGGCCGTTGGTTTTTGCACGGTATACTCTGTGCGAAAACAATCGATCCGGCAGGTGATGAGCGGAGATACCTCTTTTGTAAAAAGCAGGAGGAAGATATACAGCTTAAGAAATGTCAGGCTTGCAAATGTTGTAGTAAGAAAATTCATGTTTTCTAATAAAAAAAGAGTCATTGGAATTTTGCTGTCCTTGTCGATTGGAGGATGTATCTTCCTTTGTACCACTTATATGGTGGAAAATCTGAAAGTACACGCAGAAATGTCCATGAAGTCAGACGATGGTCTGGGATCGGAATATAGGGTTTCTGTAAAATCAAATGTTTTGTCGGATACCATTCCGGCGTCAACCGTTGATGCAATAAAGGCTATGTCTGAGTTGTCGGAGGTATATGCAACGAAATATACGTTGGGAGAACTTACGATTCAGGCACAGGAACTGGAATGGGAGAAATATTTTAATGAGCGGAATGCAGACGGTTACTTCCAGCAGCAGTATGGGGGAATCTGTATAGACAAAGAAGATGGAACCTACGGGATCAAGTATGATGTTTACGGATATGATGCCGGATTACTCGAACAACTACAGGAGTTTATTCTGGAGGGAGAGATGATCCCGGAAAAGTTGGAAGAAGGGAATCAGATTATAGCAGTCGCAAACATGGACGGACAGGGAAATTATAACTTTTACGGAAAACATCCCGGAGATACGATTACACTGCGGGTTCCAGGAAACCTGAACTGTTCCCAGGAGGTGTTGACGTTCCGGGAGGCAGAGGAAAACTACATAGCAAAGGATTTTAAAATTGCAGCTATCGTAAGCCGCGCATTGGTCCAGGAGGACAGATTCCTGAACGTGGAACCATGGAGTAATAGTCCGAGTTTTATCATGACAAACCAACAGATGAGCAGTCAGTTTGGAATAGAGGATTACAGCTTTGTGAATGCATCCCCGGCTGCCGGGGCAGACCCTGATCAGGCAAGCGGTCAGTTACTGCAAAAGATTCAGGATGTACCAAAGGCGGTCTTGCAGGATTATACTGCAGCAATCGAAACCCAGAAGAATTATCTGCGGCAGCAACAGTTATTCTTTTCGGGAATTGCCCTGATCTTACTGGTGATCAGTTTGTTCCATATCATGAATAGTATGAACTATTCCATATTATTCCATAGGCGTGAATATGGTATTATCCGGGCGATGGGGATTACTGATATTGGATTTTATGGAATGATCTTAAGAACAGGATTCTTATATGGGATTCTGGCAGATTTGTTTATTTTCCTGATTTACAATATTGTTTTTCGGAAAATCATGGATTATTACATGGCTCATGTAGTACAGTTTCTGCACTTTACAGCAGGAGTTCCAAATGGGATCATGGCAGCGCTTATGGTTCTGAATATTTTGATTGCAATCATAGCAGTTAGTATTCCAGCGAGAAAGATTGTGAAATCGAATATTATAGATGAAATTGAGAGATAAATAGCAGTAAGGCGCATCACCAGAAATGGTGGTACGCCTCTATTTGATTGGAAAAGATCAATCTTTATTAAGTCTTTATTTTTTCAATATCCTTACGAATGTAGTGGAAGTGTAGACATGAACGATATAATCCGGATGCCACTTTTTTTACAAGAAACATGCAGAATTGTTTGCTTTCGTTGGTAGAATTACTGCCCCGTTCATGCTACCATGATGTTAAGAATAATAGCATAGGTGGTAATAATAAGAGGAAAACTTACATTGATAATATCAGATGGTGCGCCTGCGAAATTGGAGGTGGAAAATAATGTTTGCGGATAATTTGATGGAGTTGAGAAAATACCATTCGCTGTCCCAAGAGGAACTGGCTGAAAAGGTATATGTGACAAGACAGACGATTTCAAATTTGGAGAACGGAAAAAGCTACCCCGATATTCAAAGCCTGTTGCTTCTCAGTTCATTGTTTAATGTATCTCTCGACCAACTAATTAAAGGAGATATAGAGACAATGAAAGAAATGATCAACGAGCAGGAAGTTAAGAAGTTTAATTATTACGGAAACATTTTCAGTATTCAGTTTTTGATTTTGATTATCTCAGCGGCCCCGCTGTTTATCTGGTTAGAATACTATACGTTTATACCTTTCTGGCTGTTATTTGCCATAACCATGTTTTGGGCATTGAAAGTTGAAAAAAATTAAGAAAGAAAATGATATTCAGACATACAAGGAGATAGTCGCCTTTACAGAAGGGAAGAAGCTGGATGAACTTCACAAAGCGATGGAAGTAGGAAAGCGTCCATACCAAAATGAATTAAAAGTTATCATCAGTGCTGTTGTTACGGCGGCGGTTTGCTTTTTAATCGGGTTTATGATGCACATATTCTTGAATTGAGCAACATTCACAAGAAAATTGTGAAGTAAATGATTCGTAGAATCCCATATTAATAAGGTTTTTCAGAAGTAAACGAAACATCGGTTGTTTTTTAAAAAACATACAGAACTTGGTGCGGTTTTCTTTCTTGTGCAATCCATGTGCCGTATTATTCCGAAGGGAGAACCTAATTGGTACCTGCCTATGGCTTTGGTGCTGAACTGCATAGCAATTTTCCTGAACATGGCGCAGAAGAAAAAAGAGAGCCGAAAATAATTGCAGATCATCAGAGCCGATGGGCAAGAACCATCGGCTCTAATTACGTTCCGGGATATTCGGGATCGTCCAGATACACTCATTCAGGTAATAGGTCATAATAACCGGTTTTCGCATATTTTCGATGATGAGTTTACAATGGAATTCTATCTGATTCGAGAAACTGCGCCTTACCCAATAGGAATCCACCTTGTACCGCTCGCCGTTGATGCCGACATAAAGAGGCTTGATCTGCCCGTCATCGTTAAAGGAAGCGATGACCGGGACAATCTGCATGGGCAGATAATCATGGGAGTTGGAGGATAGGATTTGACTCATAAAGCATCACTCCTCGCTCGAAACATTTTGTTCATGTCTATCATCTCCTGGTTGAAAATATTGAAAGGATCTGATATAATTATACACGAACATACATTCGATTTCAACAACAAGATATAGGGGAATGATTGGTAATGAGACCATAGAAACCTGAGAGGAGGCTTAGATGTGACAGACAGAACATATATTGCAATTGATTTGAAATCTTTTTATGCCTCTGTAGAATGTATCGAAAGAGGTCTTGATCCGCTTACTACGAATCTGGTCGTTGCGGATGCATCCAGGACAGAGAAGACCATATGCCTTGCGGTATCCCCTTCCATGAAGAGCTACGGTATTCCGGGAAGGCCAAGATTATTTGAGGTGGTTCAAAAGATCAAGGAAGTAAATAGAGAGAGAAGATCAAAGATACCGGGCGGAGAATTTACAGGAGCGTCTTTTCATGCAGTAGAGCTTGCAAAGTCTCCAGATCTGGAGGTGGCTTATATAGCAGCAGCTCCGAGAATGGCATATTACATGGAATACAGTACGAGGATTTTTGATATTTATTTAAGATATATTGCACCTGAGGATATGCATGTATATTCTATTGATGAGGTATTCATTGATGCTACGACTTATCTGAATACTTATGGGATGAGTGCCCGTGAGCTTGCGCTTAAAATGATTCGGGATGTGCTGCGGGAAACGGGAGTGACAGCAACAGCGGGAATCGGTACCAATATGTACCTTTGTAAGGTTGCTATGGATATTGTAGCCAAGAAGATCCCTGCGGACGCGGACGGAGTCCGGATCGCAGAACTTGATGAGATGTCCTATAGAAAGCTTTTGTGGAATCATGTCCCGCTTACGGATTTCTGGCGAGTCGGCCCGGGATACGCAAAGAAGCTTATGGCAAATGGTTTATATACTATGGGAGATATTGCGCGTTGTTCGATCGGAAAGCCGAATGAGTATTATAATGAGGCATTTTTATATAAGCTGTTTGGAGTGAATGCGGAGCTTTTAATCGACCATGCGTGGGGATGGGAGCCTACGACCATTGCGGAGATCAAGGCTTATAGACCGCAGAAGAACAGCCTGGGCTCCGGTCAGGTGCTTCATTGCGCGTACACGGCAGAAAAAGCAAGGCTGATCGTAAAGGAAATGACGGATTTACTGGTGCTCGATCTGGTGGATAAGAAGCTTGTCACAGATCAGATGGTACTTACGATCGGATATGACATAGAGAATCTGACGGATCCTGCAATCAGGAATAAATATCATGGAGAGGTTACTACAGACCATTATGGCAGACGAGTTCCGAAGCATGCGCATGGAACCATGAATCTGCCTTGTCAGACTTCTTCTACCAGGATTATTATGAAAGCAGTGGAAGAACTGTTTGACAGGATCGTCAATCCGGATTTACTTGTGCGAAGGGTGAATGTTGTGGCGTCAAGGGTGATCCCTGAGAGTGAAGTTCCTAAGAAGCAGACTTTTGAACAGCTTGATTTATTTACGGATTATGCAGCGCTCGAACGAGAAAGAGAGCAGGAGAACAAAGAGCGCGAGAAGGAGAAAAAGCTTCAGCGGGCGGTTCTGGATATTCAGAAAAAATACGGTAAGAACGCGGTCCTTAAGGGAATGAATTTGGAAGAGGGCGCTATGACCAGAGAAAGAAATGGACAGATAGGAGGCCATAAAGCGTGAGTGGATATTATAAAGACGAGCACAGATATGATGATATTATGGACCTGCCACACCACCAGTCTAAAGAGCAGACACACATGTCACTCCACGACAGGGCAGCGCAGTTTGCGCCTTTTGCGGCCCTTGCCGGACATGAGGAAGCCATCGAAGAAACCGCAAGACTTACAGATGAGAAGATCATGCTTGATGAGACTGCGATCGAGAAGATCAATGAGAAGCTTTACGATATCTCTCAGCATTTGTCTGAAAAAAGAAATGTGTCCATCACATATTTCAGGCCGGATACTCAAAAATGCGGCGGGGCATATCTTACGGATGTGGGAACGGTCAAAAAGATGGATGAGGTGGAAAAAGTCATTCTCATGGATAGTGGAATGAAGATAGCAATGGAGCAGATTATAGAGATAGAAGAAGTGTAGAGATAAATGTTGGAATCAACGGGAATGAAATGAGGAGAGTACATTGAGTACTCTCCTTAAAACATATCATTGTAAACTTATTTTTATGTCCCCGAAATTAACCCCGGTTCTGCTGTGCAACCAGCTGATCTGCGCCGTACTTCTTGCGGAGGGCAGGTTTTTCAATTTTGCCGGTGGCATTTCTCGGAACGTCTGCGAAGATAATTTTCTTCGGTCTCTTATATCTTGGAAGTCCTTTGCAGAATTCTTTGATTTCTTCCTCTGTGCAGGTCATGCCCGGTTTGATCGAGATAATCGCACCTGTGATCTCGCCGAGACGTGGATCCGGAAGACCGATAACGGCAACGTCATTGACCTTATCGAAGGTGCTCAGGAAGTTTTCAATCTGTACCGGATAAATGTTTTCTCCACCGCTGACGATGACATCTTTCTTACGGTCTACGAGGAAGTAGAAGCCGTCTTCATCCTGCATGGCCATATCACCGGTACGGAGCCAGCCGTCTACGATCGTCTCTGCGGTAGCCTTCGGATCATTGTAATAACAGGTCATAACACCGGGACCCTTGACACAGAGCTCTCCAACTTCTCCAAACGGAACTTCTTTCAGATTCTCGTCTACGATCTTGCATTCCCAGCGATATCCGGGAACACCGATAGCACCGACTTTATGAATATTCTCTACACCAAGGTGAACACATCCGGGACCAGTGGACTCGGAAAGTCCGTAGTTGGTATCGTAGAGATGGTTCGGGAAGTATTCTTTCCAGTGTTTGATCAGAGATGGCGGAACAGGCTGCGCACCAATGTGCATCAGTCTCCACTGACTCAGCTCATAATCTTCGAGCTTCACATCACCTCGGTCCAGAGCATTCAGGATATCCTGAGCCCACGGAACCAGAAGCCATACGATAGTACATTTTTCTCTTGAAATAGCATCCAGAATGATTTCCGGAGTCGTGCCCTTCAGAAGAACTGCTTTGCTTCCTGCGCAGAGACTTCCCATCCAGTGGAATTTTGCTCCGGTATGATAAAGCGGCGGGATACAAAGGAAGGTATCGTTCCGGTCTGTCAGGTGATGTTTCTGTTCCATCTCTGCAGCCTGGGTCAGACTTTCATGATTATGTAAAATTGCTTTCGGGAATCCGGTGGTTCCGGAAGAAAAGTAGATAGCGGCATCATCGCTTTCTTCCAGATGGATCATCGGAGGCTGGCTGGAACAGTCGGCTACCATTTCACGATAGCTTTCGGCAAAGGTGGGACAGGTGTCTCCTACATAAATAAGAAGCCGTCCCTTGGTCAGTTCATCAACAATCGCTTCAATTCGGCCGATAAATTCCGGCCCAAAGAATAAGACATGTACTTCGGCCAGATCTGCACAATATTTAATTTCAGAAGAATCAAAACGGAAGTTAAAAGGAACGGCGATCGCACCGGTTTTCAAAATTCCGAAATAAATCGGCAGCCATTCCAGACAGTTAAACATCAGAATTGCAACGCGGTCCCCTTTCTTAATTCCACGTTCCAGAAGCATATTTGCAACGCGGTTTGCTTTTTCATCAAAGACACTCCATGTGATTTCTCTTCTGTACGGTTCAAAAGAAGTAGGCTGTACCAGACTGTATTCTCTCCAGCTGGTTCTTTTGGTGTCTTTCACAGATGGGTTCAGTTCCACAAGAGCCACTTCGTCCCCATATAATTTGTGATTTCTCTCAAGTAAATCAGTAACAGGCATGATGGATTTCCTCTCAATTCAAACTTTAATACTTTAAATCAAGATAGCATATTTGAAAGATAAAGTCAATAATCTGGCAGGATACTTTGAAAGGTACGATTTGTTTAACGTCGGAGGAGCTTCTGCCGATATAAAAATACTGTTTACCAATTCCGATAAAAATGATACAATAATACAATACAGTAATAAAGTGTACTCATTGTGCAGAAAAGAGAGGTTTATATGAAAAAGAATTTTCAGAGAACCAGAAACGAAGATATGTATAAGGCAATTCTTCAGCTGGAATCAATAGAAGAATGTATGGATTTTTTTGAGGATATCTGTGCAGAGACAGAGCTTCGCGCTATAGAACAGCGTTTTGATGTGGCGAGAATGCTCTCAAAGGGAAAAATCTATTCAGATATTATGAGTACAACAAGTGCCAGCACAGCAACTATCAGCCGTGTGAGCCGTGTGTTGAATGGCGGTACGGGTATGCTGGAGAAGACGTTGATTCGTTTGGAAGAGAGCGAAGTAAATGCAGAAAGTGAAAGTTGAAAGGAGAGTTACTATACCGATGAAACAGTTGATGCTAGGTAATAAGGCATTTGCCAGAGGTTTATACGAGGCAGGATGCAGCGTGGTGTCCAGTTATCCGGGGACGCCAAGTACAGAAGTCACAGAAGAAATTGCAAAATATGATGAGGTCTATTGTGAATGGGCTCCGAATGAAAAGGTGGCCATGGAAGTTGCTTTTGGAGCCTGTCTTGCCGGAAAAAGAAGCTTTTGCGGCATGAAGCATGTCGGACTTAATGTAGCGGCCGATCCGCTCTATACTTGCTCCTATACAGGTGTAAATGCAGGGATGGTGATTTGCGTGGCGGATGATCCGGGCATGCATTCTTCCCAGAATGAGCAGGATTCCCGCCATCATGCAATCGCAGCGAAGGTACCTATGCTGGAGCCGTCTGACTCTGCAGAAGCACTGGAATTTGTAAAGACCGCATATGAGATTTCGGAGACATTTGATACTCCGGTCATTATAAAAATGTGTACCAGAGTAGCACATTCCCAGAGCGTTGTCGTTCCGGGCGAGCGTGTGGTTCCTAAGCAGAAGCCATATGAAAAGAAGATTCAGAAATATGTAATGATGCCGGGTAATGCGATCCGCCGTCATCCATTTGTAGAAGAACGGACCAGAAAACTGATCGAATACGCGGAGACCAGCCCGCTGAATCGTGTGGAGATGGGAGGAACCGCACTGGGTATCATCACTTCGTCCACCTGCTATCAGTATGCGAAGGAAGTTTACGGAGAAAATGCAAGTATCTTGAAGCTTGGTATGGTAAATCCGCTGCCGGTAAAACTGATTCGGGATTTTGCGGCAAAGGTTGAAAAGCTGATCGTGATCGAAGAGCTGGATCCGATCATTGAAAATCATTGTAAGCAACTTGGCCTGACTTTATCAGGAAAAGATCTGCTTCCGATCTGCGGCGAGTTTTCTCAGAATCTCATTGCGGAAAAAATAGAAGGAAAATGTGCAGACTGTTATTCTCTTGGCGAACAGCTTCCGGGAAGACCGCCTGTTATGTGTGCAGGATGCCCGCACAGAGGACTGTTCTATACTCTTTCCAAGAATAAATGCACGGTTCTTGGAGACATCGGCTGCTATACCCTTGGCGCGGTAGCTCCCCTTGCCGCTATGGATATGACTCTTTGCATGGGTGCATCCATCAGTGCCGTTCACGGATTTAACAAAGCCAGCGGCGAAGAAAGTGAAGGAAAGACAGTAGCCGTAATCGGTGATTCCACCTTTATGCATTCCGGTATGACCGGTTTGGCAAATGTTGCCTATAACCAGAGTAATTCCACCATTATCATTCTGGATAATTCCATTACCGGTATGACCGGTCATCAGCAGAATCCGACGACCGGATACAACATCAAAGGTGATCCGGCAGGAAAGATTGATCTGGAGGCATTGTGCAGAGCGATGGGCTTCAACCGCGTAGCTGTCGTGGATCCATACAATCTGGAAGAGTGCGATAAAGTATTGAAAGAAGAACTTGCAGCAGATGAGCCGTCTGTCATCATCAGCCGCCGCCCATGTGCACTTCTTAAATATGTAAAACATAAAGCTCCTTTGAAAGTTGCTGTGGATAACTGTGTAGGATGTAAATCCTGTATGCGTCTTGGATGTCCTGCAATCAGTGTAAAAGACAAAAAAGCTGTGATCGATACAACATTGTGCGTTGGCTGCGGAGTTTGCCAGCAGATGTGTAAGTTTGATGCATTACAGAGCGGGGAGGAATAAAGAAATGACAAAGAATGTAATGATTGTCGGTGTAGGAGGACAGGGATCTCTCCTTGCCAGCAAACTTTTAGGATATCTCCTTCTGAATGAAGGATATGATGTAAAAGTATCTGAGGTACATGGTATGAGTCAACGCGGTGGAAGCGTGGTTACATATGTAAGATTTGGAGAGAAGGTGTATTCACCGGTCATTGACAAGGGTGAGGCAGACTTTATCGTATCCTTTGAAAAGCTGGAAGCGGCACGTTATGTGGAATATTTGAAAAAAGGCGGACGCATCGTGGTCAATACCCAGGAGATCGATCCAATGCCGGTCATCACCGGTGCAGCTTCTTATCCGGAGAACCTGATCGATAAGATGGAAGCAGAAGGAATCGCAGTTGATGCAATGGACTGCCTTTCCCTTGCAGAGCAGGCTGGCTCTGCCAAAGCGGTAAATCTGGTCCTGATGGGAAGACTTTCCAGATATTTTGATATTCCGGAAGAAAAATGGATCAGTGCTATTGAGAAGTGTGTTCCGGAAAAATTTGTCGAAATGAACAAAAGAGCGTTTGCCCTCGGGAGAGGTTAAACAATACAGTAAGAAGGAGAAAAAGAGATGAAAAGATATTTTCAGCCAGAGATCGAATGCGCATCCAGGGATGAGATTCATAAGATCCAGAGTGAGAGACTTGTAAAACAGGTCCGGAATGTTTGGGACAATGTGCCAATGTACAGAAAGAAAATGGAGGAAAAAGGACTGACTCCGGAAGATATCAAGTCTGTGGATGATCTGCCGAAATTGCCTTTCATTGAAAAAGATGATTTAAGAGACGAGTACCCATATGGATTGCTTGCACGTCCGCTTTCAGAATGTGTTCGCATTCAGTCAACCAGTGGTACTACCGGAAGACGTGTGGTTGCCTTCTATACTCAGCATGACATTGATCTCTGGGAGGATTGCTGCGCCAGAGCAATCGTAGCCGCAGGCGGAACCAAAGAAGATGTCTGCCATGTAAGTTATGGTTATGGTTTGTTTACCGGCGGTCCGGGATTAAATGGTGGTTCCCACAAAGTAGGATGTCTGACGCTCCCGATGTCTTCCGGAAATACGGAGAGACAGATTCAGTTTATGACAGACCTGGGATCTACGATTCTTTGCTGTACTCCATCTTATGCTGCCTACCTAGCGGAGAGCATTCATGAAAAAGGGGTACGCGATCAGATCAAATTAAAAGCAGGTATTTTCGGAGCAGAAGCATGGACAGAAGAAATGCGCCATGATATCGAAGAACAGCTTGGCATTAAAGCGTATGATATTTATGGACTTACAGAAATTTCCGGTCCGGGTGTAGCCTTCGAATGCGAAGAGCAGACCGGTATGCATGTAAATGAAGACCATTTTATTCCGGAAATCATCAACCCGATCACGGGAGAGGTGCTTCCGGACGGCGAGAAGGGCGAGCTTGTATTTACCAGCATTTCGAAAGAAGCATTCCCGCTCATGAGATATCGTACCCGTGATATCTGTATCTTAAGCAGGAAAAAATGTTCTTGCGGAAGAACGCATGTGAAGATGAGTAAACCGCTTGGAAGAAGTGATGATATGCTGATCGTTAAGGGTGTAAATGTATTCCCGTCCCAGATCGAGACCGTACTTATGAACCAGGGATATCCGGCGAACTATCAGATCATCGTTGATCGTGTAAACAACAGTGACACCATCGAAGTTCAGGTAGAAATGACACCTGAGATGTTCTCCGACAACTTGAGTGTTGTATCCGAAAAAGAGAAAGAGCTTGTAAACGGACTGAAAGCGATGCTTGGAATTTACGCTAAGGTTAAGCTGGTTGCACCTAAGAGCATTGTAAGAAGTGAAGGCAAAGCAGTTCGAGTGATTGATAAACGAAACCTGTATCAGGGTTAATGAATAGGAGGGAAAATTCATGACAGTTAAACAGATTTCCGTATTTCTTGAAAACCAGCCGGGGAAACTTGCTGAGGTTGCAGCGGTTCTTTCCGCTCAGAAAATCAACCTTCGTGCAATTTCAGTAGCAGAAGCTTCTGATTTCGGTATTGCCCGTATCATCGTGGATGATGTTTTCAACGCAGTTACCATTCTGAAAAATGAAAATTATATTTGCTCTATTACCGATGTCATCGCTGTGGAAGTTCAGGATGAGCCCGGTATGCTTGCAAATATGATTGCTGTACTTGGGACAGAAGGAATCAATATTGAGTATATGTACACGATTTTGGGAAAGAAGAACGATGTTGCATATATGATCATTCGTACGAATGATGATGCACAAGCTGCAAAGATTCTGGATGCGAAAGGATTCCGTATTGTAGGTATGGACGCAATGAAGTAATTGGATAGAGAGAAAAGCAAAACCCACCGGAGAATTCTTCAGTGGGTTTTACTTTTATTGAATGCCTAATAATTTTATAGCATTTTCTGATAGAATCAATTCTTTTTCCCGATCAGTGAGTGCGCTTTCCTTCAGAATTTCAGCACAGGTTCTTTGGTCTGCCCATGGACAGTCGGTAGCAAAAAGAATCTTATCCGCGCCATGTTTGCGCACCATGCGGATAAACTGGGCTTCACTCACACGAGTGATAGAGTAAGCAGTGTCGAGAAAGATGTTCTGACCGCAGAGTTTTTCTTCGGCCTCATCGTAATTTTCGTTGCTTCCTAAATGTGCAAGAATCAGATTTTCCGGAGCAACATCTTTCAAAACGTCGAGAACCATATCGGGAGTGCAGAACTCATGATCCGGCGTATAGGGATCATATCCGGCATGAGTGATAACCGGAAGACCGATCTCGGATGCGGCATAGATCAGATTTTTCATGCGGATATCATTGAATTCTACATTCTGATAATGTGGGTGGACTTTGACTCCGGCGAATCCTTCTCGTTTAATCAGCGCCAGATGAGCTTTGCAGTCAGGATCGTCCGGATGGATACCCGCAAGGGAAATCAGCCGTTGCTCATGAACGGAAGCATACGTCTCGTTGATATAAACCGCAAAACGAAGGATGGAATCAAATTGCTTCACATCGGTTACGACAGGAAGCACAACACTGATGTCGATACCGGCCTGTTTCATGGAAGAACGCAAGCCGTCTGCACAACCGTTGGTGGTGGGCTTTTGTCTTATGACTGCTGCCAGATTGGAAATCGCTCGTTCTGCGATTTTCTCTGGAAATATATGAGTATGAAAATCAATAATCATGGGTGTTTTCTCTTCTAGTATTTATTTGACAGATTTTTATGTGTTATTTATAAGAATCTGCCAGTTTTTTGAACGCATCAAGCGCGCGTTCGATTCTTTCTGTAGGTACGCAGTAGGAAATACGTGCATGTCCCGGACAGCCGAAACCGGATCCCGGAACGATGAGGATATTAAACTGTTTTGCTCTTTCACAGAAAGCAACGTCATCTTCTTCCAGTGTCTTCGGGAAGATGTAGAAGGTTCCGTCCGGTTTTACTACATCAAAACCAATCTCGCGGAGCCCATTGTAAAGGAGATTGCGGTTGGTCTCATAGATGGTGATGTCGGCAGTCATATCTGCACACATGGCACATACGCGCTGGAAAAGTCCGGGTGCATTGACATATCCAAGGGAACGGCCTGCACCTGCAACAGCTGCGTACACCAGTCCGTGTTCCTCGACTTCATCCGGAACAAGAACGTATCCCAGACGTTCTCCCGGAAGGGAGAGGGACTTGGACCAGGAATAGCACACCAGAGTATTGTTGTAGTATTTAGGAAGGTACGGAACCTCAATACCATCGAACACGATCTCGCGATAAGGCTCATCCGCGATCAAGTAGATCGGATGGCCCAATTCAGCAGATTTTGCGTTGAGGATCTCCGCAAGTTTTGTGCAGGTCTCATGTGAATATACAACACCGCAGGGGTTATTCGGAGAGTTTACAATGACTGCTTTTGTGTTCTCGTTGATTGCTGCTTCAAACTTTTCAAAGTCGATCTGGAAAGCTTCGGTATCGGCAGGGATCAGATTCATTTTTGCGCCGGCACCTTCGATAAATACTTTGTATTCCGGGAAGTATGGTGCAAATACAATGACCTCGTCATCCTTGTTGCAAAGACCATTCAGACAGCAGCAAAGTGCAGCGGCGGCACCGACGGATACATAAAAGTTATCCGGCCCGAAAGATGTATCGAACCGTCTGTTTACGGAATCGGCAAGGAGCTTTCTGACTTCGATGTCTCCCTGAGCGCTGGTATAACCATGAATAACTACAGGATCTGTATCCTGAAGCAGTTTGATTGCAGTTTCATTGACTGCATCCGGAGCCGGAACACTTGGATTTCCGATGGAGAAATCAAATACATTCTCAGCGCCGATTTCTGCAGCTCTTTGTTTACCAAATTCGAAAAGTTCACGGATCACGGAACGGGAAGTCCCCAATGCCACCATTCTTTCATTTAAATTCGCCATGATGATTACCTCGTTGTTTTTGTTTATTTATGATTGGATTGTAGTTGTATATTAACGCGTTGCTGTAATAATGATAGAGCATAATATTTTATTTGTCAATGAAAGAATCCCGATGAAAAAGCATCTTATTGTATGAAAAAAGGAAAAAAACAAGCGGACGTATCCGTAATCTGATTGACAGATCAAATGGCGTATGCTACAATTTTATTACTTTAACGATTTAAAGATTAAAAACTTTAAGGTACTAAAGAAAAAGCACAAACTCAATGAGTTAGTTGAGAGGGAAGAGGAAAGAAAATGTTAAAAGTAATTGTACTCCTGGCATACTTTGCACTGATGATCGCAATCGGTCTGTATTGCCGCAAAACAGCAACAGATGTAAATGGTTTTGTATTGGGCGGCCGCTCGGTTGGACCGTGGCTTACCGCTTTCGCATACGGTACTTCTTATTTTTCCGCGGTCGTATTTGTAGGATACGCGGGACAGTTTGGATGGAAATATGGTATCGCAGCGACCTGGGCCGGTATTGGAAATGCCATTATTGGCTCACTTCTTGCATGGGTAGTTCTGGGAAGAAGAACCAGAATCATGACACAGCATCTTGATTCAGCGACGATGCCGCAGTTTTTCGGACAGAGATACAACAGTAAAGCACTGAAATTGTGTGCTTCCCTGATTATCTTCGTGTTCCTGATCCCATATACAGCATCGCTTTATAATGGTCTTTCCAGATTATTCGGAATGGCATTTAACATTGATTATTCCGTATGTATTGTATTGATGGCAGTTCTCACCGGTATCTATGTAATTGCCGGAGGTTATATGGCTACTGCGATCAATGATTTCATTCAGGGTATGGTTATGTTGGTAGGTATTGTTGCAGTGATCGCGGCAGTCCTTGCAAGCAAAGGCGGATTTATGGAAGCATACCAGGGACTTGCACAGATTTCGGATGAAACGGTTTCTACCGCGCCCGGTGTATTCGCATCTTTCTTTGGACCTGATCCACTGAACCTGATGTTTGTGGTTATCCTTACTTCTCTTGGTACATGGGGACTTCCACAGATGGTTCAGAAATTTTATGCGATCAAAGATGAGAACGCGATTCAGAAAGGAACTATTATTTCCACGCTGTTTGCTCTGGTTGTAGCCGGCGGATGTTATTTCCTTGGCGGTTTCGGACGTCTGTTCTCCGATAAAATTGATATTGCCGCAAATGGATATGATTCTGTTATCCCGACCATGTTGGAGAGTTTAAGCCCGATGCTGATCGCACTGGTAGTAATCCTGGTACTTTCCGCATCTATGTCTACACTGTCCTCACTGGTAATCGCGTCCAGTTCCACACTGACGATCGATTTTATTAAAGATAACGTGGTAAAAGATATGGATGACAAAAAGCAGGTAACTGTAATCCGTGGATTTATCGTCGTATTTATCGCGATTTCTGCAGTACTTGCACTGATTCAGTATAAGAGTTCCGTAACCTTCATCGCACAGCTGATGGGTGTGTCATGGGGAGCACTTGCAGGTTCCTTCCTGGCTCCGTTCCTGTATTCGCTGTACTGGAAGAAGACAACGGTAGCATCCTGCTGGGTATCCTTCATCTGGGGCTGCGGTCTTACGTTTATCAATATGTTTGCAAGATCAAGCCTTCCGGTGATCATGCAGTCTCCGATCAATACGGGTGCAATCGCAATGCTCGGCGGTCTGATTATCGTTCCGCTTGTCAGCCTTGTTACACCGAAGCCGGATAAGAAACTGGTAGACGAGGCATTTGCCTGCTATGAAAAATCAACTGTAGTTTCACAGAAAACGGCACTTGGAAAATAAAGAATGTAGATGTTAAAAAATAGCTAAGATCGGGATGGGACTGGTCTTAGCTATTTTTTGATTTTAAATAAGTATTAGGGATTTTTGATTGTATTGTAAATCGATTTGAATTATGTTAACATTTATGGACATAAGGATGGATTTGGATGAGCGGAGTGGGTGTGGATTGATTCATTTATGTACACACCGTAAAAAATATATGAGCATAGATGTGGTCTGCTGACAAAAAACATGGAAAAGAAGTATTACGAAATTCTTTTTATAACTACTTTCATTGTTGGAATCATTAGTTTGATAATGCCTTGGGGACAAAGAACTACAATACCTGTTATTAGCTTCATTCTGATTATTATAGCACTGGGTGAAAAAGAACATAAAATAATAAATTTATGTTTTGCATGTCTTGGATATATGATAGATGTTATTTTTAATCAAATTGTATTATATATTTTGAATAAATTTTTTGGAATAATAGTAGTTGGTAGTTCTTATGTAGTTATATTCGATATTATATATACTGGAATATTTGCTTTACTCATCATTTTGATCAGAAAAATAATGTATAATAAGATAAATATTCTAAAATATATTAATAGCAGTAACAAATTTAATTCGGGGATATTAATAAATTTGATATGTTTTGTTGCTATTTTCGTAGCTAATGTAGTAATGGGACAAACAGTCAATTATAATCAATCCGTACTCTTAATGAATAGCGTTCTTTTTGGTCTCTGTTTTCTAAGTACAAGCATTGTACTGATTTATTTTACAAAGACCATCCGTTCCGAAGAAGAAAAGAAAGCAGACCAGGAACGTTTGAAAATGACGGAAAATTACGTATCCGGTTTGGAACAATTGATTGATGAATCCAGAGAGCTTCGCCATGATTACAAAAACCTGATCGCAACGATCTCCGGTTTCATCGAAGAGGATGACATGCCGCATTTGAAAGAGTATTTTGATACGAATATCCGGGATACCTGGGTGGCTTTAGATAAAAAGGGAAAAGCGTGGCAGTCCTTAAAAGATGTCGAGCCGCCTGCTGGGGCTCCTGATTGACAACGCCATCGAAGCGGCCGAAGAATCTGAAAAGAAATATGTAGATATTCGTATGGCAAATGCAGAAAACGGATATCGGATCATCATAGAGAATACATATGGCACAAAGCCTGAGTTAGCGCATCTCTATGATAAGGGTTATTCGACAAAAGGAGAAAACAGAGGCTATGGAATGTATTATGCACGCGAAATCATTTTGGATAATGAAGATATGGATTATTGTTTTGAGATTCAGGAAAATGTAATCGTGCAAAACATCAATATTGAAATCTAATGGCAGTGTTGCGTATGATTCTATCTGCAATGAGTGCCGGATTTGCCTGTATTATTCAAACTATGGATATTATTGGAACCGTGGTTCCGAAATAATGATGGATTAGACATAAAAGCAGCAGAAGGAAAGAAGCCTTTTGCTGCTTTTATGTCTTGTTGAATTTGAACAGTTTATATTTTTTCAATGTTTTCTATTTCAAGATACTGTCGGTACGCTTTTTACAAGCCACACACCATTTGGCGATAAGATAACTTATGACCGGCGTCAGGCATATCCTGTGTTCTGACCTTAAAAATAATCGGAGCACCATGGAGTTTCCCGACTTTTTCCGCAGTGAATTTATCTGAATAAAACACACCTGCCTTTTTGATTAATTATAACATGTTTTGCAAATAATGGTTCTGATTAATTCGAAGAATTCTGAAAACGGTATAGAAGAAAAGGACGTCTGAATGAGAAATAAATTAAATAGTTGTTTATATGCGATTAAAAGCAAAATATATTTGACATATTGTCACATAAGTGATAATCTATGGTTGGAAGGAACAAGGAGGTGAAGAGCAAGTGGCAAAAAACATTGCTATAAAGGTAGCGAGAGCTGAGAAAGATATGACACAAAAAGCCCTGGCTGAAGCGGTCGGAGTTTCGCGGCAGACCATGAATGCCATTGAAAAGGGTGAATACAATCCAACAATAAAACTATGCCGAAAGATTTGCCGTGTATTAAACAAGAGCTTAGATGATTTATTCTGGGAGGATGAGGAAGATGAAGAAAGAGAAGAATAATCTTGACGAGAGACAGGAACTGAAACTTTTGAAAATTGAACACAATGGCTGCTGGTTTGCTTTTTGGGGACTGCTGGCAGCAATGTTGATTCAGATGTTTTTGGGCAATGGCAGTCCGAAAAATCTTGCAGGAGAATGGATCGTATTTATGTGCCTTGCAATTTATCTATCGGCTGCCTGTATGAAAAATGGAATTTGGGACAGAAAACTAAAACCAAATTTTAAAACAAACGTAATTGCCAGTGTAATTGCAGGTACTGCATTAGGTGTCATTTGGTTTGTGATTTCCTATCAAAATTATCATAATTTTATCGGATCTATTATGACCGGTGTTTTTATGTTCATTTGTACGGGAGGTTTATGTTTGGCTGCATTAGTAGTATCCTCACTGATATACAAAAAAAGAGTTGAAAAACTGGAAAAGGTGGATGAGGATTCTATGTGTGACGAATAGAATATATGATATGAATGGGATGAGCGGTGCTTCGGGAATTAGAATTCGAAGCACCGTTTATTATGTATCCGTTCCCAAAGTCATCTTAATTGACTTAATGCGATGTTGTGTTTATAATAATACTAATTTGAATGTGACTAGGTACCTGTCCCCTGGTCACTCGCAAACCGGAATTGATTTTATAATGACAGGAAAAGGCGGGAGTAGTGAGTATGATTAACAGGGAAGATATGCTGGAACTGACCAGACGTATGACCCCGGCCAGGTCTTCGGTGTCGAGGATTGCAGGGGCGTATTTTGATGAGGAAGGTTATGTTGACGGGACTTTTAATACGCATTTTCTGAAATTGTCGGTACCGGACCGGACAAAGAATCTGAATCTGGCGAAGACGATTCTGATTTCCAGGACCAATGACCAAATGAAGGACTACCTAATCCCGGATTCTGCGAGAAAGCCGGGGAGCATCTGGCAGTTATTGGATGGGATTAAAGAGTCCGAACTTAAGAATGATGCATTTCTGGATATTTTGTATGAATTGATTCAAGAGAGAGTTCATCCGGGATATCCGTATGCTTGTTATCTTTATTTCGGACAATATGATGTTCCCGTAAAAGGCAGTGATAAGGAGTGGATGGAAGGATCGGAAGAGGTTTATACATACCTTTTATGCACAATCAGTCCGCTTATCGGCGAGTACGAACCGGGGAAACCGGAATTTGGATTCTTATATCCGGCTTTTCGTGACAGGACAACAGATAACAGATACATCAATATATTTGAAGAACAGAAAGGAAAATATTATGAACTGTATATGACACAGTATGCAGGGTTTGAAACGTAAATGATGGGAAGACTACAATTTCAAGAAATTGTAGTCTTCCGCTTTATTGACGGTTATTTTCTGCATTTTGTATAATAGGCGTAGCTGATATACGATGAGGAGAAAGGGGAACCAGGAGAAATGCAGAAAGAATTCTATACAGGTCATTTGTTTGATGTTTACCGGTATTTTGGAGCACATAAAGAAGGGGATCATTTTATTTTCCGTGTATTTGCACCGGGAGCGAGAGGCGTTACGGTCATGGGAGAATTTAGTAGCTGGCGGGAGATTCCGATGTATCAGGAGAACCAGAGTGGTGTATATATATCGGAGCCGATTGCGGCAAAGTTGGGACAAATGTATAAATATTGCATTTACACGGGAAAGGGCTGGCGGGTAGAGCATGCGGATCCTTATGGATTTCAGATGGAGCTGCGTCCGGCAAACTGTTCGATCCTGACGGAGTTGGATTCCTATCAGTTTCAGGACGAGGAATGGATGCAGTCGCGCACGGTAAGGCACGATGAGGCGTTGAATATTTACGAGCTGCACGCAGGATCCTGGAAAAAGAAAGGGGAAGAAGAGACGGACTGGTATGATTACGAGGAACTGGCGGAGCTTCTTATCCCATATATCAAGGAAAATCATTATACACATCTGGAATTCATGCCTCTTTCTGAGCACCCGTTTGACGGTTCCTGGGGGTATCAGAATACCGGATTTTTTGCGCCGACTTCACGGTATGGGACACCGGATCAGCTGAAAAAGCTGGTTGATAAATGCCATCAGGCAGGAATCGGAGTGATTATGGATTTTGTTCCGGTGCATTTTGCGGTGGATTATTATGGCTTGAAGGAATTTGACGGAACATGTCTGTATGAGTACCCAAATGCTGCAGTAGGAGAAAGTGAGTGGGGAAGCTGTAATTTCATGCATTCCCGGGGAGAGGTGCGCTGTTTCCTGCAGTCGGCGGCGAATTACTGGCTGGAGGAATTTCATTTTGACGGGCTTCGGATGGACGCGGTCAGCCGGTTGATCTACTGGCAGGGAGATGAACGACGCGGTGTGAACGGAACGACGCTGGATTTCCTGAAGGCCATGAATCAGGGGCTGAAACAGCGCCATCCGACGGCGATGCTCATCGCAGAGGACTCGACTTCCTACCCGGGGGTGACAAAGCCGGTAGAGAAGGGCGGCCTCGGATTTGACTATAAATGGGATCTGGGATTCATGCATGACACGCTGGAGTATTTCCAGACGGCTCCGGAGTATCGGGCGCGGGATTATCATAAACTGACATTTTCTATGATGTATTTCTATCATGAAAATTATATGCTGGAATTCTGTCATGACGAAGTGGTACACGGGAAAGCGACGATCCTTCAGAAAATGAACGGGGATTACGATGGAAAATTTCCGCAGGCCAGAGCGATGTACATGTATATGATGGTGCATCCGGGTAAGAAACTGAATTTTATGGGAAATGAATTCGGCCAGCTCCGTGAGTGGGATGAGAAGCGGGAGCAGGACTGGGATATGCTGAAGTATCCGAATCATGATGCGCTTCACCGGTATATGATAGAACTGAACCGTATTTACCGGGAAAATGATGCGTTCCATAGGGACTATGATCCTGAGAATTTCCGGTGGGTGGACTGCCATCAGGAGGAGCGGTGCATTTATGCGATGGAACGCGTTGGAATCAAAAGAAAATATATAGCTGTCTTTAATTTTTCGAATGTATTGCAGGAAGCGTATGAATTTAAGGTTGAGGAAGATGCAAAAATCAGAGTGGCATTGCACTCAGACTGGGAAGAATTCGGTGGCAGTACCGCAAAAAAGACATCTCTTGTCCGAAATGAGTACAAAAATGGAAAGGTCATTCTAAATCTTCCGCCGTTTTCCGGAATATTGTTGGAATCAGAATAAAGAAAAAGGGGCACTTCATTTATAAGAGGTGCCCCTGCGTTTTAAAATTTTGATATTTCGGTCTAATTCCTGTCCAATTTGCAGACTTTCCGGTCATAGGTGAGAAGACCGTTTACTTCTTCTTCGATGTCAGAAACCTGGGTGTAGATGGCTCCGCAAAGCCCCTTCTCGATCAGCGGATCGATCTCTTCACTCATCAGGCGGTAGAAAGCGCCTCTGAAATCGCTGACGGCCGGAAAAACCTTATACCCGTAAACACCGCGCGTGCTGACATGATCTTTGATCTGACAGGCGTACCCACCATATTCGGAAATGACGAAAGCGCGTCGTTCCGGATTTACAAACTGTTTATCAAAGTAATTATGCTCACTCTTGAAATCCCCCTGTCCGCGGTCGAACCATCCGCTGGCGGAGTCGATCAGTCGGTCAGGATCCAGTTCCCGCAATAGCCGTGTGAGCTTCTTGGAGTCAAATTGTCCCCAGCCTTCATTGAAGATGACCCAGGTGCTGATACACGGGAAACAGCCAAGTGCCTGGACTGTATCGCGGCATTCCTGAATGAATTCTTCTCTGCCCCGGATACTCCTGCGGCCAAGAGGAAGGTGCAGCTTGTCACTCATACGTACCTTGAATTTCGGGAACAGAGCCGGGATCCAGGTCATAATGGGGGCATGATAGGCGCCGCCATTTACCATGTCCTGCCATACGATCATACCGAGGCGGTCACAGTGATAGTACCACCTGGCGGTCTCAATCTTCACATGCTTGCGCAGCATATTGAATCCAAGTTCTTTCATCTTGGTAATGTCATAGATCAGAGCATCGTCGGAAGGGGCGGTATAGAGTCCGTCCGGCCAGTAGCCCTGATCCAGGATTCCATTCAGAAAGAAGGGCTTGTGATTCAGGCAGAAACGGGAGATCCCTTTTGAATCCTTTTCAATAGTATAGGTGCGCATGGCGAAATATCCGGTCACCTCATCCTTGCCGGCACGGACACGCAGGCGGTACAGATAAGGATGATCCGGAGTCCACGGCTCCATCTGGTCCACATCGCAGTAGCAGGAATATTCACAAAGAGAATCGGAATAATTGGTGCAGATTCCTTTGGAAATGATGTTGCCGTCGGCATCAAGAACATGGCAGACGACCGCATCCTGATCACGGCATGCCAGTACCGGACGGTTCAATTTTAAAGAGACATGCACCGTTTCCTTGTCATACTGAGGAGTCAGATGCAGTTCCGTGATATAGATATCCGGAACCCATTCCGCCCAGACTGTCTGCCAGATGCCGCTTTGGGCTGTATAGAACATTCCGCCGCGTTTCAGCTTCTGTTTGCCGGTGCTGTGGAAGGAGCGGTCCGACTGGTCTCTGACAGATACTGACAGAATGTTGGAACGTTCGGTCAGTGCGTCGGTGATATCTACGGAAAACGGAAGATAACCTCCGGTGTGTTCGATGACGGTCCGGCCGTTGATCCGGACACTGGCCTGCTGGTCCACGGCACCAAAATGAAGAATACATCTCTTGCCGTATGGCGGAAGAATCTCATCGGGGAGTGTCCGTTCGCAGATCAGAGTATCATCCGGGAAAATCTGCTGCTGCACGCCCGACAGAGGAGCTTCCGGTGAAAAAGGAACCAGAATCTTCCCTGAAACAGGAGCATGGCGTTTCTTTTTGGAAATGATGGTATAATCCCAGTAACCGTTCAGAATCATAAAATGTTCGCGTACCATCTGGGGGCGCGGATACTCTTCCAGAACGTGCTCGGGATCCAGCGACTCGCCCCACGTTGTTGTAAGGGGAAGAAGACGCCTTTTGTGATTGAAAAAATGTGCACTTTTGAGAGCAGATAAAAGATCCATATCAATTCCTCTCTTTTGTAAATTCTTGTGCAGGAGTAGTCTGCACAATTCGCTTTTTATTAGTATACCATAGACCGGCAGACGCTTCTGCAATTTTATAGAATTTTTACAATTCCCGCTCATCTTTTTTGACCGGAACTTTGGGAGGCTGGTAGTGATAAACATCCTCATAGGAATCCAGCTCCGCACGGGATATGGGGAGAGAGGGAATCAGTCCTGTACAATCCTGGGAGGAGGCTGCATTGGCAAGATAATCATAGGAATCAATGATACGATTGTTTTGCTGTTTTTCTTTTTTGTTCATGAAAATAACCTTCCTTTTTTTATGATATTTTCTGCATCAGGGGAAAAACTATGTAAAATTCATTGTAAAAACTTTATAAAGAGTTTATGATAATGTAAGGAAACAAGTTATAAAAGAGGAGTAAATAGCGAAAAATGAAGATTGTTTTAGATACACATGCACATACATTGGCAAGTGGACATGCATATAATACGATAAGAGAAATGGCAAAGGCGGCTGCGGATAAAGGACTGGAGGCGATCGCACTGACGGATCATGCGCCGGACATGCCCGGAAGCTGCCATTTGTTCTATTTTCAGAATCTGCGTGTCGTTCCAAGAAATCAATGCGGCGTAAAGCTCTTCCTTGGAACGGAAGCCAATATACTGGATGAGAACGGAAGTGTGGATCTCCCGGATTCGGTTCTTGCGGAAATGGATCTGGTCATTGCCAGTATTCATCCGCCGTGCTATAAAGGGGCAAAGACGAAAAAGGATATTACAAACGCATATCTTGCAGCAATGGAGAACCCGCATATCGATATTATCGGGCATCCGGATGATGGTAGATTTATGGTAGATTATGAAGCAATCGTAAAGAAGGCGAAAGAGACGCACACGCTTCTGGAACTGAATAACAGTTCCCTCCGTCCGGGAGGATTCCGTGTGAATACCAGGGAAAATGATCTGGAAATGCTGCGTCTCTGTAAAAAATATGAGGTGCCGATCTCCATTGGAAGCGACGCCCACGTGGATGTGGATCTGGCAGGATTTGATCTGGCGATGGAAGTTTTGAAAGAATGCGAATTCCCGGAAGAACTGGTGGTAAATACATCCCTTGAGAGGCTGGAAAAAATACTTGCCATCTAGTTTTCATTACTATATAATGAATATATTGAGGTGAGAAATATGACAATTGACACGGAAGATTTACTGAACAGTATTATGGAGAGTATCGGAAGGATCGATTATATCAAACCTGCTGATATCCCGAATATTGATCTCTATATGGATCAGGTAACGACCTTCATGGAGGAACAGCTTAAGACGACGAAGCGGTATCCGGATGACAAGATCCTGACGAAGACAATGATCAATAATTATGCGAAAAATGACCTCCTTCCGCCACCGGTGAAGAAGAAATACACCAAGGAACATCTGCTGGTATTGATCTTTATTTATTATTTTAAGAGTATTTTATCCATCAAGGATATCGGAACTCTGCTCGAACCCATGATCAGCCGATATTTCGGCTCGGAATCCGAGTTGGATATGGAGCGCGTTTATGAAGAAATCTGTCAGATGGAGAAGGGCAGGGTCGGACAGACGCAGGAAAGTGTCGGCGAGCTGTACAAGATCGCTGAAGATTCTTTCAAAGATGCACCGGAAGAAGAAAGGGAGTATCTCCAGATGTTCGCCTTTATCTGTAATCTGAGTTTTGACGTATATATTAAAAAGCAGCTGATTGAAAAGCTCATTGACGGATTTCCGGAACATGAAGAAAATAAGAAAAAGCATAAAAAATAAGAACAGGACGCTTTCCCCAGGCGTCCTGTTCCTTCTCTCTTTTATTCTTCAGTTGCCTCCGGGTCCTTGCTAAGGCGGGCGAAAACCATGTCATATCCGTCATTTCCATAATTCAGTGAACGGTTTACGCGGCTGATCGTCGCTGTAGAAGCTCCTGTCTTTTCTGCGATTTCCAGATAAGTCTTCTGTTCTCTCAGCATCTTCGCTACTTCGAAGCGCTGTGAGAGTGATAACAGTTCATTTACCGTGCAGACATCTTCAAAAAAAGTATAACATTCTTCGCGGTTTTTCAGACTTAAAACAGCATCAAATAAAAAATCAACAGCTTCAGTTCTAATTTTCCGGCTCATGATGATCCCTCCGTATCTTTATTGACCATACCATTTTAACACAGTAAATTTTTAAAGTCTATAAATATTTTCTTAAGTTCCATTTGTATGTAGGGATTCTTGAAAAAACAAGAGACAATTGAAGGATTTTATATTATAATAAAAAGTACGTCTGCGAAGGCAGAGATTAGACAGGAAAAGACAGGCTGTGACAAGCGGCTGCAGAAAAGGATGTAGAATATGAGTATTTATGATTCATTAAACGAACAGCAGAAAGAGGCTGTTTGCCATACAGAAGGACCGCTTCTGATCCTTGCGGGAGCAGGTTCGGGAAAAACGAGAGTGCTGACACATCGAATCGCATATCTCATTGAAGAAAAAGGAGTGAATCCCTGGAATATACTGGCGATTACATTTACCAACAAAGCGGCAGGAGAAATGCGGGAGCGAGTGGATTCCATCGTAGGATTCGGGGCAGAGAGCATCTGGGTGAGCACCTTTCATTCCATGTGCGTCCGGATTCTGAGAAGATACATTGACCGTCTGGGATATGATACCAACTTTACGATCTATGACGCAGATGATCAGAAGACTCTGATGAAAGATGTGTGTAAATATTTGAAGATCGACACCAAGATGCTGAAAGAAAGAACCATTCTCGGGGCAATCTCATCGGCAAAGGATGAGATGGTCACACCGGAGGAATTTGCACTGAGGGCAGAGGGCGATTATATGCAGAAGAAGATCGCGCAGGCTTACACCGAGTATGAGAAACAGCTGCGTGCAAACAATGCGCTGGATTTTGATGATCTGCTGCTAAAGACGGTTCAGCTTTTCCAGACACAGCCGGATGTTCTTGAGAGCTATCAGGAACGATTCCGCTATATTATGGTGGATGAGTATCAGGATACCAATACAGTACAGTTCATGCTTGTGAGTATTCTTGCGGGGAAATACAAGAATCTCTGTGTAGTCGGAGACGATGATCAGTCCATTTACAAATTCCGTGGGGCAAATATTAAGAATATTCTGAATTTCGAACAGGTATTTCCGAATACGAAGGTCATCAAGCTGGAACAGAACTATCGATCCACGACGACGATCCTGGATGCGGCAAATGCAGTGATCCGCAACAACAAAGGACGTAAGGCGAAGGCGCTCTGGACCCAGAACGGTCTGGGAACGCCGATTCAGTTCCGCCAGTTTGATACGGCATTTGATGAGGCGGAATACATAGTAAACAATATAAAAAATGAAGTAAATTCAGGAAAACGAAGCTATCATGACTTTGCGGTTCTCTATCGTACCAATGCCCAGTCCCGTATGTTTGAAGAAAAGCTGGTTGTATCCAATGTGCCCTATCGGATTGTGGGCGGCATCAATTTCTATGCCAGACGGGAGATCAAGGATCTTCTTGCATATCTGAAAACCATTGATAACGGAAGAGATGACCTGGCTGTGCGGAGGATCATTAATGTGCCGAAGAGGGGAATCGGCCTGACCACGATCAACCGCGTGCAGGAGTATGCCGCAGAGCGTGAGATCGGCTTTTATGATGCGCTGGTTGGCGCACACAGTATTCCGGCGATTGGGCGAAGCGCAGGGAAGCTGGAATCCTTTGTGGCGCTGATCGAACAGCTGAAAGCCGAAAGCGCAAACATGAGCACTTCCAAGCTTATGGATGAGATCATCGAGCTGACCGGGTACGTGGAAGAACTGCAGGCTGATACTGATGAAGAGGCACAAAGTCGTATTGAAAATATCGAAGAATTCAAGAATAAAATCATAGCATACGAGGAATTATGTGAAGCAGAGGGAACGAAAGTTACTTTGTCCGGATTTCTCGAAGAAGTCGCACTGGTAGCCGATATTGACAGTCTTGACGAGGATACCGATTACGTGGTTCTTATGACTCTGCATAGTGCGAAAGGATTGGAATTTCCGCATGTCTATCTGGCAGGCATGGAGGATGGACTTTTCCCAAGTTATATGTCTGTTACCTCGGATGATCCGTCCGATATCGAAGAAGAAAGAAGACTCTGTTATGTGGGAATCACCCGGGCGAAGGAAGAACTGACCCTCACCTGCGCAAGACGGCGGATGGTCCGGGGCGAGACACAATATAACAGGATGTCCCGTTTTATGCAGGAAATCCCACCGGAACTTTTATCTACCGGAGAAGTCTTCCACAAAGAAGAGAAAAAGGCAGAAGAGGCAAAGCGGACAGCATATCAGCAGGCTGTGATGAATTTCCACAAGAATGCCTATGCCGCACCGAAACAGTTCCAGGTCAAGAAGAGTGAGGGACTTTCTTACGGTGTAGGAGACAGGGTGCGTCATATGAAATTCGGTGAAGGAACGGTGACGCAGATCACCGAAGGCGGACGTGATTACGAGGTGACGGTTCAGTTCGATACGGCCGGTGTAAAGAAGATGTTTGCTATGTTTGCAAAACTGGAAAAAGTCGAATAGAACGATAAAGAATTTCTAAAAATGATATAATTTGGTAGAAATTTAGTAACGGGAATGATATAATAATTTCATATTGATGAGCGTATGATACTCAGTGTAAGAACTCTGAGTGAATGGCAGAAAGGATGTGAAGGCATGAGCAGAATAGAAGAAATGCTTGCTACAACAAAATTGAATGACTTAATCCACAAGAAAGAGGAAGAGGATAAGGCTCAGAAGACGATTCTCTGGGTTCTGGCTATTGTAGGAGCAGTCGCAGCAGTTGCAGCAATCGCATATGCAGTATATTGTTTCTTTACCCCGGATTATCTTGAAGATTTCGATGAAGATTTCGACGATGACTTCGATGAAGATTTCTTCAGTGACGAGGATGAAGTACAGTAAGTTGAAAAGAGTAAAGCGAGGCAGGAATTGAGAGAAAGGTTCCTGTCTTGTTTTTTGCCATGCCTGAGCTTTGCTTATGCCAAGAAATTTGCATTGTTGATTAGAACAAGTATATTAGAATAGAATAGTATTTTTAGAGGTGTACGATGAAAAAAGGACAGATTCTGGAAGGAATGATTGAAAAAGTAGAATTTCCAAATAAAGGGATTGCAAGAATAGATGGGGAAGAGAAAAACGTGATTGTTAAAAACACATTGCCAGGACAGAAGGTGAGCTTTGCAGTGAATAAAATCCGCAAAGGGCAGGCAGAAGGAAGACTCCTTCAGGTACTGGAACCGTCCCCGATTGAGATAGAACCGATGTGCCCACATTTCTGCCAGATGCCATCTGCAGAAGGAGACGATTTTCAAAAAGGCTGCGGAGGCTGCACGTATCAGAATCTCCCCTACGAAGAACAGATCCGCTTAAAAGCGACACAGATTAAAAACATGATGGATTCAGCGGTAAATGGAGACTATATCTGGGAAGGCGTCGCAGAAAGCCCGGTGCGGGAAGCATACCGGAACAAGATGGAATTCTCCTTCGGAGATGAGTACAAAGACGGTCCGCTTGCACTTGGAATGCATAAACGGGGAAGCTTTCATGACATTGTCCCTGTGACCGGATGCCGGATCGTAGATGAAGATTACCGGAAAATCCTTGCCGCCGTGCTGGAATTTGCCGCAGGGACAGGCCTTCCATACTACCACCGCATGCGTCATGTAGGATTCTATCGCCACCTACTGGTCAGAAAAGCGGTAAAGACAGGGGAAATCCTGATCGATCTTGTGACAACGACAGAGTATGAACTGGATAAAAGGGGACTGGTGAATTGCCTGACAGCCCTTGAACTGGACGGGACGATAGCCGGAATTCTTCATACGAAAAATGACAGCCTGGCGGATGTCGTGAAAGATGAAGGAACGGAAATATTGTATGGGCAGGATTATTTTTACGAAGAACTCCTGGGACTTAAGTTCAAGATCACACCATTTTCCTTCTTCCAGACCAACTCCCTGGGAGCGGAAGTGCTGTATGAAAAGGTAAGAGATTATATCGGTGAGACGAAAGATAAGGTGATTTTCGACCTCTACAGCGGAACCGGCACCATTGCCCAGATCCTTGCGCCGGTTGCAAAAAAAGTTGTTGGTGTGGAGATCGTGGAAGAAGCAGTGGAAGCGGCAAAGGAAAATGCGAAAATGAACGGGCTCGATAACTGTACCTTCTGGGCAGGCGATGTGCTGAAGGTGATCGATGACCTCGGGGAAGTGCCGGATCTGATCGTGCTGGATCCGCCCAGAGACGGCGTGCACCCGAAGGCGCTGGAGAAGATCATTGATTTTGGCGTGGAGAAGATGGTTTATATCGCATGTAAGCCGACCAGTGTGGCGAGAGATCTGGAAATGCTGCAGGGGAGAGGGTATCAGGTGGAACGGATTGGGTGCGTGGACCTTTTTCCTGGGACTTATCATGTTGAGAGTGTCGTGTTGATGTCAAAAGTCGAGAAGTAGATGTACGAAAAAGGCTTGAAAACAAGGGATTTCCGAGGTGAAGCGGATTTTGGACACAGGGTAACACGACCGAAAAATGAGAAGTTTGCTGTTAGGGGAAACATATCTACATGAAAAAATGACGGAGGGTTGAGTTGACAGCTTGCAAAATGGGTAGGTTGAGTAGACAGGTTGGATATTTGCAGGTCGAGTTGACGGAATGATAATTTGAAGCAAAAAATGGGAGATTTGGCACCTTGTAGCAATATGAGGTACCGTTTTTGATAGTTGTGTGGGAGCAAGAACGGGAATATGAAGAAATTTTGCAGATGTATTATTCGCAAAAGATATCGGTGATGGTGAGAGAGTTGAGATGATACGCTTTTAGAGGTAAAATAAAAAGAATAGAAAGAGTGTGATAAGTTAGGAAGAATGGAATAAAAGCCATCAAGAAGGTTGCTATTGTTGACTGTAAAAGAGGGGAGATTTAGATATGTCATATTGTTGTGAGGAATGTTTTTCAAACGAAGCGATTAAAAAATTTATTCAGGAGAATAGTAGTATTGTGGGAGAGTGCGAATATTGTGGTTCGCATAATGTATCACTAATATCACCAAGAACATTAGGGGAGTATATGTGTTCATGTTTAGAAAAAGCATATGAATATATTGATGAAGGCACCGGGGCTATGTACGATAGTGAAGACGAAATGTATTTAGGACCAGATGGAAAAGAGGCAACAGTATATTCAGTTAGAGAAATATTGATGGAAGAGGAGGTATTTGCAGATATTACAGACAGTGATGCGCTGCTTGATGAATTATTTTTAGGGTTATTATCATATGAAGAGCAAAAGGATGGGGCTTATAATCCTTTTTATGATATTGATATAGAATGTTTTGTAGTTAAAGATGATTTATATGGTTTAGAGGCAACGCAAATATATTATAACTGGGAGTTATTTAAGCATACAATTAAACATTACAATAGATTTTTCGATGTAGATGGTCTTGAAATTCGCAACAAATGCTTGGAAAAAATAAACACATATCTTTATGATTTTATTACGGATATCGATATAGGTACGATATTCTATCGTGCGAGAGAGCAGGATGATTCCATTAAGGATATCACTGGAATAGATCCATATAAAGAGATGGGTCCCGCACCATATAATAAAGCAAAGACAAATAGAATGAGCCCTGCAGGAATATCATATTTATATGTTGCAGGAGACAAGGACACTGCGTTTGCTGAGTGTCGTCTTAATGGGAAAAGGGCAGTTGTAGCTGAGTTTAAATTAAAGGATTCGTTACAGATTATTGACTTTTCAAGAAGTTCTTTTTATTGGGCAGGAAGTATTTTTGAAGATGATTATAATCATGATGGGCGGTGGATATCTTCATTTTTAAAAAGTTTTGTGAATGAAATCACAATGCCAGTTGACGATAAAGTGGAAGATCACTCTTACGATTATGTTGCGACACAAGTAATCGCAGAATATTTGAGAAGCAAACATTATGATGGAATATGTTTTAAAAGTAGTGTTAGTGAAGGAAAAAGTTATGTATTCTTTTGCGGACCAGATACAGAACATATTCACGATGCGTACCCGTATCCATTTGGTGATCCATATTTATCTGATATGCTTCCTATTTTACAGTCGTTTACAAAATGCTTTGATTTAAGCTATATTGAGGTGATTGATGTTTTAAATGATGGAAAAGCTGGCAACGTGATAGAAAGGAGAATGTTATAAGAATAATTTATGGTTTGCTTATGAAATTGAAATGTAACAAAAAAGATGTTCCGATCTAAATATTATGAATTGAAATAACGGTCAAAATATAGCCTTGTGGATGGAGCGATAACTCTAGCACTCAAAGTTGTCTTAGTTCTTGGTGGATATCAAAGCGGAAATCTCAGAAAGTCGTTCATGGCGTTTGCGGTAAACGTAAAAACGATAGCATCCATTCAAAAATTGTACCAATCTGGACACCCAATATGGCTTGCGAGTTAGAGGAGGTGGTCTTCTGTCAAGATTTAGTACAAGTTAAAATGAGAAATTTCCCCATTTTAACTTGCCATAAGCTCCGCTTCCCTGTGGGTTCTTTCATATAATCGTTCGAATTCATCTGGTGACATATAGTTGCAATGACTGTGGATTCGTTTGGTATTATAAAACGCTTCCAGATATTCGAAAACTAAACGATACGCCTGCTTGTAATCGCGGATTTTAAAACGATTCAGCCATTCACGTTTAATGATAGAATGAAAGGATTCGATACATGCATTATCCCACGGATATGCCTTTTTCGAATAGCTGCGCTGCATTTTCGCAGTTGCCTTTTTGTATTCTTTCGCAACGTATTGGCTGCCTCGATCCGAATGAATGATCAGCGGCTGATTGATTTTTCGACGGGCTTTGGCCTTATTTATAGTATCAATAACACAGGATACTTCCAGCGTTTCTGAAAGTGTCCATGCGATGATTTTTCTGGAATATAAATCCATGATACTGGTCAGATAGACGAAGTCATCTATCGTCCAGATATAGGTGATGTCCGAACACCATACTGCATTCGGGCGGTCAGGATTAAACTGTTCATCCAGGATATTCTGTAATTCTGTGCTGAAATCAGAATCTTTGGTTGTGATAGTCCAGGGTTTGCTCCATTGAGCCCGGATTCCCATCTGGCGCATATATGTGCCAACAGTTCTTTCGGATATCGTTTTCCCACTTTTACGTAGTTCTGCAGTAATCTTTGGAGCTCCGTAGTTCTGTTTGGAATCATCATAAATATCCTGAATCCTGGATTTTACAGCTTCACGACGCTTTTCTGTATCAGATGGAACATGATGCAGCCATGCGTTGTAGCCTGACCTTGAGACACCTAAGAATTTCAACATTCCAGAGACGGAAACCTGGCGTCCAGCCTTCCTGGCAGTTTCCGCCTTCTCAGACACTTCGAGATAAATGGCTTCTGTCATTTTCCCAGAATGTTGATGGCTTTTTTTAATACATCAAGCGCATCTTGGGCGTCGCGCAATTCACGCTTAAGGCGGGCGATTTCTTTCTGTTCATCAGAGGCATAGTTGCCAGAACCACGAACAGGGATATCGCCTGATTCCCGGAAGTCTTTCAACCACTTGGTTAAAGTGCTGTATCCGATACCAAGATTTTCAGCACATCCACGTACTCCTAAGTCCTTGTGGTCTTCGTAGTACTGGACAGCATCAAGTTTGAACTGTTTATCATGTTGTTTAGCCATATGAGATCCTCCTTCAGCACGTACTCATTGTATCATGCATATCCTTATTTGTATTCCGGAATTCTCATTTTGGCTTGTACTATTTATATTCTAACAGCAAGGCAAGAATATATAGATAGTTATTGGCGTACCATCTCACACTGGCTTGCGTACTATAAATTGATACAATGCACCCTTTGAGCGTTGAGGGTGCATTTTTAACGATTATCCCTACTCAAAAAACGATAAGGGTGCATTTTGATGAGAAGGCGGATTTTTAGGAATTTGGTGGGTAACACAATTAATGAAAAGCAGGTACAAGAGGCTGAGAGCGAAATGTTTTTTGCAGAACAGGATAAGCCGGAAACTGTCACAGAATTCCATGAGGATATCTGGTATATGCTGTTGGATTATGTGATGGTATATGATAAAGAGGACATCCGATTTACCGTTAAAAATGTGACGGAGATCTAAGTGTAAAAGAGAATAGAAGGTCGAGGATTTTTTTCCCGTTGTCCAGGATGTTGTCCTGGGGAGCGGGGATTTTTTGTTTGTGAATGCCGGAGCGAGATAAGCATGGCTGTTTTTAAGATGCCTGGTATAATGAAAGAACAAGAGAAAAGAAAAATTTAATTGAGTGTCACCATTTGTACCCTATGTGTGTGATATATACGAAGGAGAAAAACAGATGAAGAGAGATGCTGATCAGGTCTTTGAAAAATATTGTAAACTACTGTATAAAGTATCAATTATTATGTTGTGCAACGAACAGGATGCTTATGATTCAGTGCAGGAGTCGTTTCTAAGGTATTTGGATACGAAAATGGATTTTAAGGATGAGAGCCATGAAAAAGCATGGTTGACAAGGGTTAATATTAACATTTGTAAAAATATGCTTCGCTTTAGAAGAATGCATCCGACGGTAGAATACGAAACACTTGCATTGAATTATCATACATCTGAAGAAACAGGAATTATGGATGCGTTGATGGCTTTAAATACAAAGGATAAAGAGGTGCTTATTCTTTATTATATAGAAGGTTATTCTTGCCGGGAAATTGCGAGTATGTTGAAAGTTACAGAAAATGCAATAAAGAAGAAATTAGAACGGGCAAGAAAAAGATTAAAAGAAAAATATGAAAGTGAGTAGATAAGATGGAAAAAAAGATAGAGAATTTGTCAAAACTGGCGGATGATATCGCATTATCAGAACAGGATGAGAGGAAACTTTTTAACGCATATAAAATGAAAATTGAATCTCAAAGGAGAAAGAAAAACTTTATGAGAACACAATATCGTATAGCGGCAGTGGCTTTTGCTATGATAATAGTGTTCCTCACAACGTACTTTCTACAATCTCCCGAATTGACCGTTTATGCATCAACCGGAAATGAAATGGTGCAGTTAGAACTAAATGAGAAAGTGAATCTGGAAAAACAAAAAACTCCCTTAGGATATGGATATGTTTTGGAAATAAATGTGAAAGAAGGAAGCCGTTATTATACCATAGAAAACAAAGAAAACTTAAACGCTGATAACATTTTCAGAGATGGAAATAAAATTTTTTGGATACCGGATGGAATGAATAGTATGAATTTCAGAGATCAGGATGGTAATGTAATTAAAATACCAGAAACCGACAGTTCAATATTAAATATCGAAGTATGTAACGGTAACGGAAAAATAATCGAGAGAGTTACATTGATATTGGAAAAGAAAGGTGAACAGTGTAGTGTTGAAATGTTAAAAAATAATGAAAATGGAGGAAAAGTATGAGAACAATCAAAAAAACATGGAGTATATTATTAGCATGTGTGCTTATTTTAGTACCAGCATTGAGTGTATCAGCAGCGGAGAAGGAAATTGAAAAAGTAGAGATTTCATTTTTTAATGAAGATGGAGAGGCAGTTAGCGTAACAGAAGAAATGGCAGAGTCTCTTATGGAACAGGTTGGGGAGGATAAAGAACAGGGTATTATTAATGAGACAGCCTTAAATGGCTCCTGTTCACATATTCCGTGCAATCAGGTTGAGACTGCTCTTTATGGACATGATAAAATCAATGCCTATGAATGTTGAGTATATACTAAAAGAGCCATTGTTTGTAAATGTTGTTGTGCTGCTTTAAAGAGCCTTTCTTTTGGCAGTTTGCGTATTCACATGCAGCAAAGGGGGTAGATTATGAAGAAAAAATTCATCAGTGTTATTCTTGCAGGATGTTTAGTATCATTATTCCCGATAAATGCCATGGCTAAAGAACAGTGCATATGGCCAGTTTTTGCGGACAGCTGGGCCACATTTTCCGGCCAGTCAGAGACACAATAAGCGGACAGTTAAATTTCAAGCCATCAAGTCTTATGCCGCGAAAGGTGCTTTACATGAGTAGCTCATGATAGGCTGTTTAGCCCTGGCAAATCCGTCTCTGACGCGGTTTCCAGGCTTTGCCAATGAATCATGAGCGGTAGAGGCTCATGTCAAGCACACCGTGGAATAATGCTTGATGGCTGGCCGCCGATTATGTCTCACACTGTCCGCCTAATATGGCACAGGTGGCCGTTTAGGCTGGCAATCTGCAAACAGCGATATAGGGTGGAGTTTTGTGATGTAGTTAAGACTTGTTATTCATTAGACGAACAAGATGCTATTTTAGAAGAAATCAATGCAGATAATGCAATTACTGTAGTGTTCAATGACAAAGTATTAGAAGAATATACATCTGAAGAACTTTCAGAAATCCGAGCAGATGTATGCCAAGATGTCAATGACTATTTAAAAGAGAGATCTTCTGTTAAGTATGTTGTAAAAGCTGAGCATGATTGTTACCCAACGGGACCATATGCGGATGTATATGGAGGAAAAAATTATATTTATGATTCCCAGGGAAATTTGATTATGTATATGCAGTTGGGAGTATGCAAATATCCGCCAAAACGAGGGTGCTCCCGATTGGTATATAAGTATACGTATGTATGATGTAAAAAACAACAACTAATAATTTGGCGTTACGAGTGTTAAAGCAATTTTGGTATATTGCTTTAGCGCACCTAATGAGGAGGAATGAGTGTATTTCGTCAAGTGTTTTTCCTAAAAATAGGAAAGTAAAATTCCCAACTTTAGGAATGGGATATTCCAAGATATCAGCAGGAGACATTTTCATATGATTGTGGTGCAGTCTGTCGCATAAGTGCGTGTTCCATTCTGTAGCTCTTCCCTGAAAAGAGGATCAAATGTCCATGATGTACCAGACGATCAATCATTGCAGCAGCCATCTGTTCATCAGTAAATATGCTTCCCCATTTAGAGAATTCCAGATTTGTAGTTAAAATCATGCTTTTACTTTCATAACTGTCTGAAATCACCTGAAACAACAACTCTGATCCGTCTCTGTCTACTGGCACATATCCCCATTCATCAAGAATAAGCAGATCCTGATTGTTCAGATCGTTACGCAGTCGCTCAAGCGTACCATTCTTCCGTGCTTCTGCGAGTTTTAATACAAGCTCTGTTACCGTATAAAATCTTGTTTTATATCCCAACATACAGGCTTTGATACCTGCAGCTATCGCCATATGTGTTTTTCCAACTCCTACAGGTCCATACAGCACGAGATTCTGCTTCTGATTTATAAAACTGACATTTTCCAGTTCTTCTTTTGTGAGTGCTGGTGGAAGCTGCACCTGTTTATACGAATATCCATCAAATGCTTTGTAAACAGGAAAATGTGCACGCTTGATAAGCCTTGCCTTTTTGTTTTCCTCACGCCTGGCCAGCTCACGCAGAAGAGCATCTTTAAGATACTCTATCTGCTTGGGGGTTCCTTCTGTTTTGCACATTTCAGGGATCGCTGTAGTAAAAAATAGTTTTTTGCAGGCTTCCACAATTGCCTGATCTGTTTCTGCCTGTTGTTTTGCTGTGATCATGATGCATGCACCTCCTTGGATAACCTATTTTGACCATATATGAATAGTTCATCATATGTACTCAGGTTTGGTCCATTTTCCGGAGGCGTTTCAATCCCATATCCTGTAATACGGGCTGCCAGAACAGTAACATCGCTTTTGTTGACATTTCCATTCTTTGCAGCCATTTCCATTGCTTTTAAAGAGGCTTCATATCCATACTCATGGGCAACTTCGTTTAGCAGTCGCAATCCCGCCTTTAATTCCGGCTTTGGTAAGGAATCCAGATAATCACGCAGTATCTCCGATGCATCTGCTCGGACGCCGCTGTTTCTCCATGCCCCGGAATTTCGGGAGAGTACTTCAAGCGTTGTGCTGTAATCAGAGGTATCTGTCCTTGCGTCACCGTATTCCCTCTTGTGACGTACAAGGATTGTACCATCTGGATTGAGTATTTCGATGAAATGAGCTCGGATACCCACCCATACTTTCTCACCATGATTTTCCGGTCTTGTAGAGTAGAAATGCTTTCCTTCCATGCAGATTTTCCCATCCCCATCACATTTAAATTCATCGTATCTGCATACGTTGAAACGTTTTGATGGCAGGGAAGAGAAATGGCGTTTGTCCTCTTCAAATAGTTCCGCAATGACCTCTCCCTTTTTGTAGTGCATTTCAGCAGCTTTCTTCAAATGTTCATCCAGAAGCTGTTTATTATAGCTGACCATATCGTGGTAATGGGGGATCGGGACAAAAATATTTCTTCGTATCGTACCTACTTTGTTTTCCACATTTCCTTTTTCCCATCCTGATCTTGGATTACAAAAACGAATCCGAAAACCATAGTGGGCACGAAACCGGGAAAATAATTCCGTTTCTACAACTTTATCATGGATCTTACGGCCTACACCGGTTGCATTGTCGAAGACTAATTCTTCTGGGACACCGCCTATGTATTCGAAAATATCCTGCAGCCCCTGGCATACACATTCAGCAGTTTCGCCGCCAAATACCTGCGCATATCCATCATTACTGTATGGAAATGAAAGGACAAGATATTTTCTGCGTCTGCAGATATTTTCCTCATAAAAATCTGCTTCCCCAAAATCGACTTCTGCAAAACCCGGAAGCCATACGAGTTCCTGAGTTGCTTTCTGCTGTCTGTCTTTCCGGATCCCATGGACATATTTGCGGATCGTGTCATAGCTTCCGGTATATCCCTCCTCTGCTACAAGCCGGTCATAGATCCGTTTTGCGGTATGATGTTGTTTGCTCCAATGATTTTTATCTTCTTCTATCCACTCATGAATAAGCGGTTTGTACGGATCGAGGATGGATTTTCGAACTTTTCGTTTAGGAGGTTCTTCTGAAAAGTCCTCCTTTGCAAGATATTTTTCAATTGTTTTGTGGTCAGCCCCTGTTTTTCTATGAATTTCAGAAACATTGTATCCACATTTACTCAAATCTCTGATATGATTGATTTGGGACATTTTGAGCATCTTCCTTTCCTCCTTTGAATAGATTGGTCTCTACCAAAGGATAATGGTATTGGTTAAGTGGTTCAAGATGTCCTGCTTTATTTTGGGAAATTCCCAATCCGATATTTGGGAATTTTACTTTCCGATTTGAGGTATTTTTATTTTACTATATACAATGATAAAACGTACCATGTATGGCCGTTGTGGCAAGGAGTTATTAGCCGCAAAGCTTATATTGTCAAATGGATAATACGGGCAATTGCGGAAGAACTTCGCCACACCGGACAGGCGGCTCCGCCGCATCGTAATATCCACAGCGGAAGAAAAGGGTCTACAGCAGTAAATATGCATTATCCAGCATTGTCTATTGCCCGAAATGCGGTGACATTTACCGCAGGATTGCATGGAACAACCGAGGCAAACACTCTATCGTGTGGCGGTGCTGTACCCGTGTGGAGCATGGCCCTGAAAAATGTGATGCCCCGACCATTCAGGAATCAGAACTGCAGGCAGCGGTGATAAAGGCTATCAATACGGCACTTGGGAACAGAGACAGTATGATGGCTGCCCTGCAGGAGAACGTGGAGGCGGTCATTCGGCAAGGAGATGAATCCTCGGCAGAAAACATTGAAGCAAGGCTGGAGGAATTGCAAAAGGAACTGCTGCGGAGGGCAAATTCCAAAAAGGATTATAACAGCGTGGCAGATGAGATAGATCACCTGCGGGAACTGAAACAGAAGGCGCTGACAGAGAGTGCCGAGCGGGAGGGGGTGAAAAAGCGGATTGCCGAGATGCGGGAATTTTTGGACAGTCAGGCAACGGAGGTCTTGGAGTATGATGAGCAGCTTGTGCGGCGGCTGGTTGAAAAGATTACAGTCTACGATGAGCGGTTTGAGGTAGAATTCAAATCGAGCATGACGGTGGACGTGATAGGATAGGGGTCTACTTATTTTATATAAAAAGCCTTGTCATTGGAAATTCCTATGGCAAGGCTTTTTATGACTTAATTATTCTTCATCCATGCTAATTACTCCTTATATTGGGGTTAGAAATAGTCTACGCGCATCTTTATTTAAAATTCCACGAAATTTGATATTTATAACCAAATACCGGAAATTTTTCTGTGATAGATAAATGTTTTCCTTCTCTATCACATTCTATAATCGAGCGTTTACCCGAAGTTGAATAGGCATCTTCTAAAATTGGAAAAGTCGATGCAGCATTATTATATACTGAAAATCTAATGCTATCAAGGTCAAATTGAAGATTATCTTCCAAATCTATTTTAATACGAAGCATTTCGGTATGTTCAACGATACTTGCACTGCAGAAAGGAATCGCTTCTCTATTTGGATCTTTTAAATCGTCAATCAAAATATCGACAACTCGTTTGCCCCCCTTTGGTGCTGGAGCAAATTCTACAGTATATGTGTTCCATGTTGTATCACGGCCTAGAGTAAGCTTATTATGCGGTGATAGGCATAAAACCTTATATTTTGAAAGTTCTTGCGGTTTCGACCATCTGAATTTTCCTTTAAAACTTGAAAGACCATCAACTTTAGCAATAAGAGTTATTTTCTTTTGATAACGCATTTCTTGTAAAGACTTATAGGTGTATACAATCTCTTTTTCACTCAAATAATAAGGTAAATTGGGTCTGCGAAAGTAATGACTAACATATTTGTATATTGTATAACGAGTCTTTTTTCTGTAAAAAAGTACTAACAAAAAAAGGCAAAAAATACATGTTGATAAACATCCGATACCTAAAGGAGAGAAAAGATTAGTTCCAGATATCCAATTCTTCACCCATTCGATTATGGTTATTAATCCTGAGATAATACCAATTGCTTCAATAGCTTTTTTCATAGGAATCTCCCCTTTAGCCTTATCGTTATTCTTTCAAAAAAGATTATTTTATACTTTTTGAGTAAGCCATATTTGCTTTTCTAACAGGGGTACCTACATAACTTTCGATATCAGAATCTTTATCAACCATATCAACATGGGCTTTTCCATAAAGATGAGATATCTCATGTTGATATACATTTGACTTAAAGCCTTCAGCAGTAAGTTCTTGATGATCACCGTTAATATCTTGATATGAAATTTTAATTTTTCGATACCTTTGTACAGTTGCTGAAATGCCAGGAAAACTTAAGCATACTTCTGCGCTTTCGACCTTATCCTCCGATAATGGAGTAATTTTGGGATTTACAAGAACTAAAGGTTTCTTTGCATCACGAGCTAAATCAATAACGGAAATTTTTTTTAATACCCCTACCTGGTTCGCGGAAAGACCTACTCCAGAACTACCAGCATATAGGGTTTCAAACATATCTTTTATAAGCTGATGAAACCATTCGTCTGAGAATTCAGTATCTGAAACATCATCACATTCTAAGCGCAAACAAGAACCAGGGCAAAAGATATTTGGTTGATACAATTGAATTACTGGTAAAATAGCCATTCTATATACACCTCCTATTGCAAAATTATACCAAAATTTGTCGCATTATGCAAGACTAACGGTTTATATATTTGCATGATGAAAAATTAGTGAAATATCAGTAGGTGGAGCATTTAAGACTATAGACATCTTGAGTAAATACACTGTTATGCTTTAACGCTGGAGCCAGATTTTAGTTAAAAGTTTGAAGTTAAGAGGTTCAAACTGAAATTTGAATCCGATATGAAAGCTGATGAGGGGATACAGATGGAAAAATTACAAGAATAATATCTTTCAGAAATAAAAAATGTAATCTAAGGGTGTTAGCTTAAAAGAGGGCAATTGCAAAAAATAGTAATTTGCTATATTATGAAATAAGAGTTATTGTTTGCACATTTAAAAAGGGAATTAGCGTAAAAATAGATATGTTTCCGGCTACTACGACAGCAACAAAAGTGGCGGTGGATTAAGTCGGACGGAGTGAGATTGTATTTGACGTACTTCCTATCCTCTCGTGCCATGTAGAGACGGCATGCTTATTGTCCAAACTTTCTGAAGCAAAGAATACCATTGATTGAAGGTAGATATGGACGAGCTGGATGTGACTTCTGCGGAGGCTAAGGCCACATATGAAGAAATTAAAGCATACGTGCTGGAACAGACCGGATTACAGGTAAGCAATCTGTATATTGCTCAGGTGAAGCGCGAATGCGGGATTATTGAAAGATAAAATTATAATAAAGCAAAATCAGACAATTCAAGACAGCCGCAGTGCTCGGAGGAAAAACGTAATGCAATCATGAATGCATTAAAGCATTTTGTCATGCTATGATAGCATATACGAGGCTTATTCAGAATAATTAGAATACCGTCATTACACTTGTGACGGTATTCTGTTTGTTTTAGGGTAATAAGCTAGAAGAGTAATGTTTCAATAATTTTGTAACGTTCAGTTACTTCATGCGTTAATCTAGTGAAAGGAGGATAGCAATGGACTTTGAATCAATGTACGACGAGTTATATCGAGATGTCTATCGCTATGTGTTAAGTCTGGTTAAAAAGCCTGACGAAGCGGAAGATATTACCCAAGAAACATTTACTAAGGCTATAGCTTCTATTAAGTCCTTTGATGGTAAGAAAGATATTAGAGCCTGGTTATTTACAATAGCGAAGAATACATATTTTTCAAAATATCGGAAAGAAAAGAATATCCATTTTTCTAAGATGGATGAAACAAGTGCAAATCGGGATTTGGTCTGCTTTACAGACGAATTAGAAGATAAAGAGACTGCATTTATTATACACCAATTTCTTCACTCAATGGATGAGCCATATAAAGAAGTCTTTTACCTGCGTGTGTTTGGTGAATTGGATTTTCAGAAGATTGGCATCTTATTCGGGAAAAGTGACAGCTGGGCAAGAGTTACATTTTATCGCGCCAAAAATCAGATTAAGAAACGAATGGAGGATATAGAACATGAATGAGTGTGAAATTATTAGAGATTTGATTCCATTGTGTGTAGATGATGTTGCAAGTAAATCATCGGTGGATTTGGTAAATGAACATATTTCAACCTGTGAAGAATGTAGAAAAGTAATGGAAAATATGAAAGGTTCTCTTCAAATTCCAATAAGTACCAGTGAACAGTTAAGCGGTACAAAACCTTTTGAAAAAATGAGAAAGGTATTAACGCGCAAAATAATACAGACAGCAGTTATCTCAGTTCTTGTTATATGTGCAGTTTTTGTACTTTTCTTCCTAAGTGATACAAAGAACCTACTGAACGGAAAACCGCTTCTTACGGAAGGGGATGCCGTTTATCAGGCTTCTTTAAAAGCAAAAGCGTATATCGCTTTTCACACAGATGATTTTCCTGATGCTGATTATGATGCTATTGAGCCTGTGGTTGCTGTGGAGCTTGTGGAGGATAAGGAGTTTTCCACAATGGTTTACAAAGTAAATGTTGAATACCCTGTTCCTGGTGAGGCAGATTATCCTGCTTTTGAAATTCTGATTGATGGTGTATCAGGGGATACATTAAAAACGACTGTACTAAATCAATAAGATTACATTGGAGGAAATGATATGATTATGAATATTATACTTATTCTGATTGGTGTAGCAATGCTGATTTATGGTATCAAGAACAAGACAAAGTTTTTCATTATAGTCGGTGCTGTTTTGATTGGCTTTGGCCTGATTTCTGCTGGTATCGATTACGCCATTGGTAGAACAGGGGAAGTTGCTACTCACCGTTTGCCTTTTGTGATTAACAATATGATGAAATAATCCCAGTTCCAATATATAGACATATACCAAAGGAGATCAGTTTTGCCAGAAAAAGAAACCGTGAATCAAGGGGCTTGTAAAGTGATGCCGGCTTTTTCTTTTTTTGCTTCGGAGATTGTGGTATCCTGCAGTGCTTTGTTACAGTCGGTCATTAATGGCATAAGATTATGCTGCAGCGTTTCGGCCAGTTTTTCCTGTTTGCTTGGTCTTGCATAGTAAGAGCAGATTTTGGGACTGATCTTCGCCTGTCCTGTCATCCACCGGCAGACCAGCCCATTGTCAAAAGAAAAATCTATGCTTTCTGAGCTGTCCATAAAATCCTCAAATATTTCATATAAAAACTCAGGCTGGTTCATTTGGTTACTTTCGCTGATATGTTTTTTTAAACATGTCATGATGTAGGGGGCGAAATACCTTTTGACCCCTACATCATGTCCATGAATTAGGATGAAAAAATATGTGCAAAAATACCAAATATAATATAGGTATACAGTGGTAAAAACGATGAAATGCACAATGAATAATAAATTTTGCTTACGAAATCAATTTTTTTCATTTATAATATCCTATGTAAACATGTTCAACCAATAAATAAAGGCAGGTAGAGATAATGAAAGGAGTAAAGGCAGCGTGCATTACACAAACATTACATTTCTTGCTGAAGGAGGATGTCGGACAGGAATATGCGAAAAAACTTATTACCGAGGAGGTAAAGAAATACAAGGATTCGTTTGATAAGAATAAGACGCAGTACAAGATTCTTTCAGAGGAAACACAGGCTGATGGTTCTGTTATTATTGAGATTAAGAAACAATATAATACCTCTCCGGTGGGACATTACTTGGATTAGTCGTATGTTTGAAACTAAAGCGTGCAATTATCTTAAAAGGATAATTGCACGTTTTTAGGTGGGAAAAAGAGAGGTAAATAGTTATTGTCACAGTATATTCGTACACTGCTTAAGGTTAATTATGTTAGAGCATGACACGTACTTCACATCAAGTACGCCGAGGAATACCTAAAGGAACAGATAAAAGATCTGTAGTTTTATTTCAAATTTATGTGGATTTTACATATATTTTAAAATACAAGAAATTTTGGTGTGTTAAAATAACATTAGAGAAAACATTTAAAAAAATACAATTTTTTCTTAAGGGATATGAGGTATTATTCTGGAGCATTGTCAGTTAAGAAGGAAAGGAATCTGTAGATTTTCTACAAAGAAGGAATGGAAGATGACGAATATATTAGAATGGGAAATTACAAGAAATTACAGGAAACTAAGACCTTCTGAAAGAAAAGTGGCTGATTATCTTCTGTATTGTGAAGAAGAATTGGATGACATGACGCTGACGGAATTAGCCGAGAAGGCCAGGGTAAGTCAGCCTACAGTTCTTTGATTTGCAAAAGGAATGGGGTACGAAGATTTGCAATAAATAAATTGCATTTACATTGATTTTAAATTATTTTGAAGATATAATTGCAATGTATAGATTGCAAAAGAGATAAATAAAAATAGATTATGTGTACGGAGGCTAAAATGGAATATTTTCACTTAACAACACCACAGAAAAATATATGGAACCTGCAAAAATATTATGACGATACAGCAGTATCTAATTTATGTGGGGCAATCTTTTATAATGAAAAGAGGGATAATTTCTTATTGAAACAGGCACTATGTATATTTATTAGAAATCATAGTGGGATTCGTCTGTGTTTCTCTGAAAATGATGAAGAAATGCAGTATGTTTCGGAGAAAATCAATGAAGATATTCCTGATATGACATTTGCTTCTATGGAGGAGTTTGACCGGTATGCAGAAAAATATGCAAAGGAGCCAATCAAACTTACAGACAAGTTTTTGTATCGTTTTATGATAATTGAGGTAGAAGGTAAAAGTGGTGTACTGGTAGTGTTAAGTCATTTGATATCAGATGCGTGGACATTTAGTCTTATGGCTAATCAGGTGGATGCGGCATATCATAATCTGGCAGAAGGAGAAGAGAGTGTATTATTAGAAAGCAATTATACAGAATATATACATGCAGAAAAAAATTATCTTCTATCTGACCGCTATAAGAAAGATAAACTCTATTGGGAAGAAAAGTATGCTACAAGACCGGAAAAAAGTATCATAAAAATATCTTCATCTAATACAGAGAGTATTGAGGCAAAACGAATTACGAAAGTCCTATCCTCTGAATTAGAGCACGCACTAGAGGATTATTGTAAGACTAATCCGGTAACACCTGCTGTTTTGTTTGAAACAGCACTAATTATCTATCTGTCTCAGATTAATCAGGAGAACAAGTCTATAACAATTGGTGTTCCGGTATTGAACCGCAGCAATGCGAAAGAAAAGAAGATTGCCGGAATGTTTGTATCCACTATGCCTCTGACTGTTAATATAATGCCGGATATGACTGTAGAAGAGTTTGCAGGACAGATTACAAAAGGACATATGGATATATTCAGGCATCAGAAATATCCATATGCAGACATTCTTAAAAATCTCAGAGAAAAGCAGAATTTTTCCGGAAATCTGTATGATGTCATGATTAGCTATCAAAATGCCAAGACCGACACGGGAGCAGATACGAAATGGTATTCGAATGGTTATAGTGAGGTGCCATTTGTAATTCATATAGATAATCGAGATAAGCATAGCAGTCACACCATCAATGTGGATTATCAGAGTGCTGTATTCAAAGATGAAAGAGAAGTTGCATATATTATTGAACGATTGGAATATATTCTAAAGCAGATAACTGAAGCCAAAATAACATCAGTGAAAGAGATAGATATTATTCCGCATACAGAGAAAACAATGGTATTAGAAGAATTCAATGACACCTATGTGGAATATCCAAAGGACAAATGTATTCATGAACTCTTTACGGAGCAGGCTGCAAAAACGCCGGATAGGATTGCACTTATCGCAGGAAAAGAAAAATTTACATACAGGGAACTTGATGAAAAAACAAACTCACTTGCACAATGGCTTATTTCACAAGGAGTTGAGAAAGGAAAAGTAGTAGGAGCTTATTTAGACAGAACTGCTTATACTGTGATATCCCAGCTTGCAGTATTAAAGGCAGGAGGAGTTTTTCTACCTATTGACCATCGGTATCCGAATGATAGAATCGAATATATGCTTAAGGATTGCAATGTGGAACTAGTAATCACGGATAAAGAATTAGGAAGTGAATGGAATGTAAAATACATTAATCTGAAAAACTATGGTTTTAAAGATGTATTGGAAATGCCGGTAAAAGTCAGCCCTGATGCACCTTGTTATGTGATATACACATCAGGAAGCACAGGAAGACCAAAAGGATGTGTGTTAAAGCATATGGGTGTGTCGAATTTCTGTGCAAACAACAATATCGTTCCATATGCAGAGAAGTTGGAACACAGAACTGTTGTCAGTGTTAATACAATATCCTTTGACTTTTTTATTGCAGAGACATTATTGCCACTTGCACATGGTTGGATGGTAGTATTGGCGAATGATGAGGAAAGTAGCAATAAGAAACTGTTCAAAGAACTGGTGGTTGTAAATGATGTAAATATCATTGAGACTACACCTACAAGACTGGAAATATATACAAAGGGTGAAGCGGAAGACAGCTATTTCCAGCAGATACAATTAGTTGTATCTGCTGGAGAAGCTCTTTCAGATTCGCTTCTCCAGCAGATAAGAATAATTAGCGAGGCAAAGATTTACAATCCACTGGGCCCCAGTGAATGCAGTGTCTGGAATGTGGATGGTGACTTTAAGTCAGATATCACCATCGGCTCCCCAATCGCCAACACGCAAATCTATATCCTTGACAAAGATGGGAACATCCTGCCAATCGGCGTGGCAGGAGAATTGTGCATAGCCGGGGATGGCGTAGGTATGGGATATCTGAACAGACCGGAGCTGACAGCAGAGAAGTTTGTGCCAAATCCATTTGCCACGGAAGAAAATCATCATGGCAAAGTTATGTACCATACCGGTGACCTTGCAAGGTGGAGAGCGGATGGAGAAATCGAATATCTGGGACGCATCGACACCCAGGTGAAAATCCGTGGACTTCGTATAGAACTTGGCGAGATTGAAAGTGTGATGAGCAGTTTCGCGGGAATCCAGCTTACGGCTGTAGCGGACAAGAGAGATGAGAATAACAGACAGTATCTTGTAGGATATTACACCGCCGAAGGAGAAATTGATGAGAAAGAACTGCGAAGCCATTTATCATCAAAACTTCCAAAGTACATGGTGCCGAATTATTTTGTGAAGTTAGATGTGATGCCAATGACGGCAAGTGGAAAAACCGACAGAAAGAATCTGCCGTTGCCTGACTTTACGGTACAGATAAATGAATACGTGGCACCGGAGACAGATATTGAGAAGAAGCTTGCCGCGATCTTGCAGAGCTTATTACATATTGAGCAAGTAGGTAAAACAGATGATTTCTTTGAGCTGGGAGGAGACAGTCTGCTTGCAATTACTATGTTGAATGAGATTGCAGATACATTTCATTCAGAAGTAAGCATGAAGGATATCATGGAGCATACTACATTGGAGCAGTTGGCACAATGTGTTGAAAACGCCGATAATATGGTACGAATACCTATAACAGGCAAAAACACATATACTCTTCTCCCACAGCAGAAAGCCATCTATGCCGCTCATAGCAAGTCACCGGATTCGCTGCTTTATAATATGCCGGCGCGTGTTTTGTTTCCGGAAGGTGTAGATATCGCAAAACTAAAAGAGAGTATTCTTAATGCAATCAAGCATCACAAAATTTTGATGAGCTATATAAAGCCCGAGGGTGATGAAATTGTTGGTGTATATGATTATGATGCAAAAATCTGTTTTGAAAAATATAATACAGAGGATGCAGATAAATTTGTAAGACCTTTTGATTTGTCAAAAGCACCACTAGTTAGAGTTGGATTTACAGAAAAAGAGTTGCTTTTTGATATGCACCACATTGTTTCGGATGGAGAAACATTGAATATTATTCTTAGTGACATTCTAAAAGAATATGAAGGAATGGAAGTACAGGATGAACAAATCAGTTATGCGGATTATGCAGAATATTTCTATAGTCAGGACATGACAAGGCACGCAGACTATTTTAGGGAACAGTTGAAATGTGATTTTGAACCGGTGGTACTTCCGGAAACAAAGCAACCCGGAGAAGGGGGAAATTCAAAAGTATATCAGATAACGAAAGAAATAGTAGCGATAGCCAGAGATTATGGAAAAAGACATAATCTCACTGATACAATGGTATTTTGGGGAGCATATGGAATTCTTCTGTCAAAATATAGTGGAAATAAAAATGTATTAAGCAGCATTGTCTTAAAGAACCGTATTCATGCTGATACAAAGGATATGGCAGGTATGTTTGTAAATACACTTCCGGTGTATTTGAGTGTCAATGGAACAGTTACAGAATATATGCAGGAAGCCCAAGCACTGCTGCTTGGTTTGTTTGAACATCAGGAATTACCATTTGCATCAATAGCTGATGCGGTTGGTATGACCGATAAAGGTGTCGTAAACACCTCATTTGTATATCAGGCAGATGGAGAAAAGAGCATAAACATTAACGGACAAAAACTAATTCCGGAGCTGGTATCTACACATATGGCAAAATTTGAATTGATGATGGAACTGACACCATGTGAAGATGGTATGAAAGCCAGATTAGAATATAACTGTGAAAAATATGATGAAGCTTTGATGGACAGGTTAATGGATGCCTATTTCAGAATTCTGTTGCAGTTAGATAAAGAGAATGTAGCTGATATAGAAGTAATGTCATCTGAGGAATATCACAAGGTATTGGAAGAATTCAATGACACCTATGTGGAATATCCAAAGGACAAATGTATTCATGAACTCTTCACTGAGCAGGCTGAAAAAACTCCGAACAGGATTGCATTGGTATTTGAGGATGAGAAATTTACCTATAGGCAGTTGGATGAAATGTCTAATTCATTGGCATATTATCTGAGAGAAAAGGGTGTGAAGACAAATGATGTGGTACCTATCATTGCAAAAAGAAGCTGGCATGTGATTGTGGCAATGTTAGGAATATTGAAGGCTGGGGGAGCGTATATGCCGGTGTCACCGGAATTCCCGTCAGAGCGAATGAACTATATGTTTGAAACAGCAGATGTAAATATGGTGCTTACATATGAATGTTCAATCAATTCAGAGGATTTCAATAACAAAAAAAGAATAGAGAAGATTTCTCTTGATGAGGTAAACTACTTTGATAGACAGTCACCAATTGAGAATAGAAATGAGGCAGAAGACACATGCTACGTCATATTTACATCCGGATCAACAGGACAACCGAAGGGAGTTGCTGTGAACCATAGGAATGTCTCAAACTATTGCCATAATAATAATAATAATAATGTGTGTCATAAGGTTATTTCAGAAGGCAATGAAAGTATTGTATCAGTAACAAATATTGTTTTTGACATTTTTGTTACTGAGAGTCTACTCCCCCTTGTAAATGGGCTTACTGTGTATATGGCAAATGATGAGGAGATAGCCTCACAGAATAAACTCTCAAAACTAATTAGACATAATAGGATAGATGTAATACAAACCACACCTACGAAAATGAAAAGCTATATGCTGGATTGTGGGAATCTGCAGTATTTTTCAGAATTAAAGACTATTATACTGGGCGGAGAAGCACTTCCGGAGGAATTGTATCAGGATATAGCCTCATGTTCAAGGGCGAGAGTATTCAATATATACGGTCCGGCTGAAACAACTGTGTGGTCAACAAATAAAGAAATGAAAGATGAAAAAAATTGGGGTAAAGCAGACATCACCATCGGTTCTCCAATTGCCAATACCCAAATCTACATTCTTGACAAGGACGGTAACATCCTGCCAATCGGTGTGGCAGGTGAACTATGTATAGCCGGGGATGGCGTTGGTATGGGATACCTTAACAGATCGAAGCTGACAGCAGAGAAGTTTGTGCCAAATCCATTTGCTACGGAAGAAAATCACCACGGTAAGGTTATGTACCATACCGGTGACCTTGCAAGGTGGAGAGCGGACGGAGAAATTGAATATCTGGGACGAATTGACACCCAGGTAAAAATCCGTGGACTTCGTATAGAGCTTGGTGAGATTGAAAGTGTTATGAGCAGTTTTACAGGAATCCAGCTTACGGCTGTGGCGGATAAGAGAGATGAGAATAACAGACAGTATCTTGTGGGATATTACACTGCCGAAGGAAAAATAGATGAGAAAGAACTGCGAAGCCATTTATCATTGAAGCTTCCAAAGTACATGGTTCCCAATTATTTCGTGAAGTTAGATGTGATGCCAATGACGGCAAGTGGAAAAACGGACAGAAAAAATCTGCCGCTGCCTGATTTTACGGTACAGACAAGTGAGTATGTAGCACCGAAAACAGAACAGGAGATGAAACTATGTAATCTGTTGAAGGAATTATTACATACAGACAGAGTGGGAGTGGAAGACGATTTCTTTGAATATGGTGGAGATAGTCTCACAGCTATCGAATATGTCGCCAAGGCTCACAGTATGGGAATTGATTTTGCACTACAGAATGTATTTGATTTTCCAACGGTAAGGAAAATGTGCAGTTTCCTGAATGGTGGTGTAGAAGAAAAAGTGCATTTCAAAATAGAAGATTTTGATAAATACAGAGAGATTTTTGATAAGAATGAGGTGGATGATACAATCAATTTGAAGAAAAAATCTCTTGGCAATATTTTGCTTACAGGTGCCACCGGTTTTCTTGGTGCCCACATTTTAGACAGACTGATGCAGGAGGAGAATGGCAAAATATATTGTCTGATTCGTAGTAATAAAACTGATGACAGGCGTGGCAGATTGCAAGAAATTCTTAGGTACTATTTTGGAGATAAGTATGAATCAGAATGGAATCATAGAATTATTCCGGTTGTAGGTGATATTGAGCGTGAAGGACTGGCAGATTGCATGCCATCCGATATACAGACTGTGATCCATACGGCAGCCAGCGTAAAACATTTCGGTTCATACAGCTATTTTCATAAAGTAAATGCTGAGGGAACCGGGCATGTGGTGGACTACGCTAAGGCGGTTGGAGCAAAACTGATCCACATATCAACCTTAAGTGTCAGTGGAAACAGTATGGCAGATGATTTTACCGTATATCGTTCAGAAGAAGAAAAATTCTTTTATGAGACTTCGTTTTACATCGGACAACCTTTGGATAATGTGTATATCCACAGCAAGTTTGAAGCGGAAAGAAAAGTATACGATGCAATGCTTAAAGGACTTGATGCGCTTGTAATCAGAGTAGGTAATCTGACAAATAGAGCATCGGATTACAAATTCCAGCCAAATTTTAGGGAGAACGCTTTTCTTACAAGAGTTAAGGCGATTCTGGAGTTTGGATTATTCCCGGATTATCTTATGAAATTGTATGCGGAGTTTTCGCCAATTGATAAGACCGCAGAGGGAATTGTTAAGATTGCCCAATACGCAGACAAACAGACAGTTTTTCACCTGAATAGTGACCGTGTGATTTATTTTGACAGATTCCTTAAAGTGGTACATGAACTTGGAATATCTATGGAAGTTGTAAGTGGAAGTGCATTTAATGAAGCTCTTCAAAAGACGATTAAGCAAAGTAATACAGAGTATATTTTTGAAGCATTCCAGAATGATATGGATGAGCAGGGGCAGCTGGTATATGACAGTAACATTCGTATTAAAAATGATTTTACCCTGTGGTTCCTTAAGAAAGTTGGATTTGAGTGGAATGAAACAGACATGGAATATATCAAGGGATATATAGATTATTTCCGTGAAATCGGATATCTGGAGGTATAGCATGAAAAATATACCTTACGATTTATATGAGCTTCCTTTGATACGGGATATTAAAGACATGATTATCCAGAAAAAGGAACAAAAACCGAATGACATTGCATTTACTTATTCAAAAGGTCGGAATCAAATAGTGAAGAAGACTTATAGGGAATTTCATGATGAAGTAAATGCGCTGGGAACTTGGATACATAACCAGAATTTACAGGAAAAGCATATTGCGGTTATCGGTGAAAATTCTTATGAATGGTTAGTGTGTTTTTTTGCGATTGTATGCGGAGGTGCTGTGGCAGTTCCTATTGACAAGGAACTGCCGGCAGAAGAAATAAGAAACTTGCTTATTAAAGCAGATGTACAGGCAGTCATTTATTCTAAGTCATACAGAGAGGTGGCAGAAAATGCTATTGAAATGCTATCGCATAACGAAGAACAGGAGAATGCGAATGATTTCAAAGCATTCTCTATGGCAGATCTAGAAAGTTTTCTTGAGAAAGGAAAAGAACTGCTTGCATCAGGATATCGCTCATTTATAGATTATCAGATTGACAGGAAGAAAATGTGCTGCATTATGTTTACCTCCGGTACATCGGGTAGTAGTAAAGGTGTTATGTTAAGCCATGAAAACATTGCAGAGGACATCAACAGCAGTTGCCGGTTATTTGTTTTGGAGGGGAACACCATAGCGGTTCTTCCTTTTCACCATGCATTTGGTCTGGTAGTTGCTGTGTTTATGGTGTTTCATTACGGATATACTATCTACATAAACAGAAGCCTGAAAACGATTCAGAAAGATTTGCAGATAGCGAAGCCCCAGACAATGTTTCTTGTACCATTATTTGTGGAAACTTTTCACAAGCAGATATGGGAAACGGCAAAGAAAGAGGGAAAAGAGCAATTATTGAAAAGAATGATGAAGTTAAGTGATTTCCTGCTTAAGTTTGGTGTGGATTTGAGAAAGAAATTATTTGCTTCAGTTCGTCAGGCTTTTGGCGGGGAAACGGAGTATATCATCTGTGGTGGGGCTCCTCTTGGCGTTCAATATATCAAAAAATTTCGAAGCTGGGGAATAGAGATATTAAATGGCTATGGGACCACGGAATGTGCACCTTGCGCAGCTGTGAATCGAAATCGTTATCATAAAGACGGAACTGTTGGAGTGGCGGTTCCCGGTGTTCATATGAGTATCGGAGAAGATAGTGAGGTTTTCATCAAGGGATCTATTGTTATGATGGGATATTATAAAGATGATAATGCAACCAATGGAGTGCTGAGTGATGGATGGTATGCCACAGGAGATTTGGGTTTTATTGATGAAGATGGATTTCTTACATTAACAGGACGGAAAAAGAATCTGATTATTTTAAGTAATGGAGAAAATGTATCTCCGGAAGAATTAGAGTCGGACTTTTTAAAGTATGAATCAATACAGGAGGTCCTTGTATATGAGAGGAATCAAATGATAGTTGCGGAGATTTATCCAGATACAGATTATTTGAAGGAAAATGATAGTGATGTGGATGTTCAGGAATACTTTGATAGAATTCGCAGTGAAGTTAATCGTAATCGCCCAATTTATAAACAGGTGGGAGAGATTTTACTGCGTGACTCTGAATTCCCGAAGAATACCAGTAAGAAAATTTTACGATATTAGGAGGATATATTATGTTAGAAAGAGTTATTGATATTTTATCGGAATTTACACTGTTGGAGAAGGAGAAAATAACAAAAGATTCAGGTTTGGTTAATGACTTGGGCTTAAATTCTCTGGATGTGATTAATGTGGTAGTGGCGTTTGAGGAAGAATTCGGTATTGAGATACCGGATTCGAAGATAAAGGAACTGGTTACCGTAGGTAATATTGTGGAATATCTGGAAAGATATGTATAGGACATATTTGTTTGAACAGGAAGAATTGGTGCCAGATAATTTTATTAAAAAGGTTCTGCCTTTATTGCCAGAGGAACGCAGAAAGAAAGCTTTACGATATCGTAATTGTATAGACCGGAATAACTGTGTGCTTACATATCTGATATTGAAAATTGCATTGAAGGATTGTTTTCAAATTAAAGACTTTACAGTACAATATGGTCGATATGGAAAACCCTTTCTTAAGGAATATCCAAACATTTTCTTTAGCATAAGTCATTGTAAATGCGGATGTGTGGTTGCGGTGGCTGATGAGTTAGTTGGAATAGATATTCAGAATATTATTCCATTTTCATGGGATGTGGCGGAAAAGGTATGTTGCCTAGAAGAATTAGGTGTCTTGAAACAGAGTACACACAAAGATAGAGAATTTATCCGAATGTGGACAATGAAAGAAAGCTTCTTAAAAATGACAGGGGAGGGGATATTCGGGGATTTAAAATCAATTAATACATTAGAGATGGATTGGATTGAAGTCGAGGAGAGGGAAAGCAATATAATAGCAATATGTAGTCAAGCTAAATAAATTGTATGCTATGAGATTGTAATAAAAAAGTGGAGTTCACGCATGAAGCTCCACCGGCTACGGGCATCGCAAGTTTCCGTAGCGCAACCATAGTAAGCGCCAAATATTAATGCGGTCAGATACAAAATTACCCCAGCCCTTTGCGAGTTGGAGTAATTCACTATAATTCACATGCGATTTTTGATAGATTGGAGTTTTTCACTCCAAGGTGCCAGTTCTTCCAGTTGTTCATCGGTCATATCTTTACTTGGCCGGTGCTCCAGCAGAAATTTAAGATATCCATAAATATTCAGCCCATGTGCTTTTGCCATCTCAACCATTGTGTAGACCACTGCACTGGCATTCGCTCCGTCAACGGAATTGCTGAACAGCCAGTTCTTGCGCTTATGCTCTGTAGAACATAATTTTTAAGGAAAGAACCAAAGGTGGGTTGAATAAGAGGGCAACTGTCGGTGCCCCCTTATTCAGCACACTTTTGGTTTTTCCGAATTGAACAAAGTCGCGTCCGGTATATGGGGATTCAATATCTCACATTCTGTCATTATTTTTTGGATAAGCAGAACTGTCTATGGAGAAGACGATCTCGAAAATCCAGGAATTTTTTTGATTTTGGGCAGAAATTCCCCTTACCCCAGTTTTGTAAGTACGGTATTCGTTTTGAGTTTGGTTTAGGCACTGTTTTTTCGGTGTGTCATATATCTGGAACACACCTTATATGATACGTTTCCTCCACAACACGGACGTACTGTGACATCCTTTTTGTACAGTATCTTGATCGCATGTACTTTATCTTCCTTCCTGAACCGTCTCAGAAATTCACGGCAGCCGATCAGATTTCTGCAGATGGGAATCAGTTTTCGTTTATTATGGTTGCTCAGGAGCCCATAGTGACGTATCCTGACAAATCCTTTCGGAGGAACATGCATCAGGAAACGGCGGATGAATTCGGTACCTTCCAGGGTTAACTCCTTCCATTTACCTCCACATTTATAATCCTTTACCCGGATGGTTACCGTATTTTCATCCATATGGAGAATGCGGCTGTTGCTGATTGCAATCCGATGGGTGTAACGCCCCAGGTAATTCATCACAGTTTCTGCTCCGGCAAAGGATTCCCTGATATCTGTAACCCAGTCTTTTTTATAGCACGTATCCAGCAATTCCTGGTATTCATACTGGTTACGGTATTTTTGGGCATCACCTTCATAAGAAAGTTTTCCATTATCATGCAGCTGTTTCAGCCCGGACAGGAATTTTCCCTTAAAAAGCTTTGCCATTGCTTTCCCGGGCAGAAAATAGCCATCTTCTTTCTGGTGCCAGTTACGGTCTGTGTCCAACCCGCCGCAGGTTGATAACACATGAATGTGCGGGTGGTAAGAAAGATTGGATGCCCACGTATGCATAATGCTGATAAATCCGGGGGTGCCTCCCATATGGGAAGGGTCTTCTGAAAGCTCCTGGATGGTTTCTGCCACAGCATGAAAAAAGAGAGAATACAACTCTTTCTGATTACAGTAGATCAATGGGTTCAACTCACTTGGACAGGTAAAGACAAGGTGGTAATAATCAATGTCCAATACATGTTCATTCTGTGCATCAACCCATAATTCATTCGCTAATGCCTGGCACATCGGACAGGATCTGTCACGGCAGGAATTGTTATGGTACTGGATATGTCCGCATGTGTCACATTCAGAGATATTGGCTCCATATGCACCAGTCTTGCAGTTCAGGATATGATGTACGGTTTTTGCCTGACTTGCAGTGGGTGTGTAAGAGTCCAGATATTTCGGATAGAAATGCCGGAGGACATCCTGCATGGTAGGATTATCATTCATCACGGCTGCCCTCCCCATCCTTTTTTTCAAAAGTATCAAAGGGACTCCGGATACCCATAAGTGCTTTGGATGTCATCTGCAGATACACATCCGTGGAATTCGGGCTGCGGTGGCCTAACAGTTGTTGGATAAATGTATGGCTGACTCCGTCTTCAAGTGCGTGGCAGGCAAAGCAATGCCTCATTGTATGCGGTGTTACCCCTTCCGGAAGCCCGAGTTTCCGTGCATGATTTTTTATGAATAGTTGAACGGTTGAACTGGTAAGTGGCTCATCCCTTACTGTGCTTGGAAACAGCCATCCCATCGGGCGGTTAAAACGGTACCAGTATTCTGTAAGGATTTCCAGGTTCCTGTCACTTAATATGGTATAGCGGTCCTGTCGATTCTTTGACAATGGAACATGTATCATCATCTGTTTCCTGCGGATATCTTCATAGCGCAGATGGCAGACTTCACTGACCCGAAGACCGGAGGAATACATCGTTGCAGTGATGGCCTTGTGCTTATAGTTATCCATAGAATCAATAAGTAGGTTTACCTGTTCCCGGGTAAGGATTATAGGGAGCTGCCTGTCGCGTTTCATTTTTGGTATTTTTTTGGAATCCCACACATATCCAAGAGTGTATTCAAAGAAGAAACGGATCGCTGCAGTATAGACATTAATTGTGGAAGCTTTTTTGTTCTCATGATCTTTCATGTAGAATATAAATTTCCGAATATCAGCGTAGGTAATGGACATGGCATCCTTATTAGTGAAATCAAGAAATCTTTTCACAAAACGATAATAGTCTTCACATGTATTTGATGTAAAATTTTTTAACTGCATATCCTGCAGTAATTTAAAAAGGTATTTTTCATTCATCGAAATGTCCTTCAATATAGTAAAAGAATTTTCCGTCAAGAAGTCCTTATCCTTATATTTGGAGGCGCATGGGCATCGTAAAAACACTTGTCTAAAATGATAATATATGTTAATCTGTTCATGGCAGTGGTGGTGTCGATCCTGTTTGATTGTTATTTTGTGGTGATTTAACAATACTACTTTTAGGACTTGGCTACCACTGCTTTTTATATTTCAAAGTAAAAACTGCGCCACAGCCTTGGCAGGCCATCGCGCAGCGATTTTGTTCAATTGCGCTTATGCTCTGTAGAACATAAGCGCAAGAACTGGCTGTTCAGCAATTCCGTTGACGGAGCGAATGCCAGTGCAGTGGTCTACACAATGGTTGAGATGGCAAAAGCACATGGGCTGAATATTTATGGATATCTTAAATTTCTGCTGGAGCACCGGCCAAGTAAAGATATGACCGATGAACAACTGGAAGAACTGGCACCTTGGAGTGAAAAACTCCAATCTATCAAAAATCGCATGTGAATTATAGTGAATTACTCCAACTCGCAAAGGGCTGGGGTAATTTTGTATCTGACCGCATTAATATTTGGCGCTTACGATATAGCCGAAGGCAAGGGTGTCCATCGTGAGGTGGAGTCTGAAGGAAGCCGGATGTGGGAACAGACTAACCACGGGCAAATCTCTGGTCTGACGGACAGAAATCACATATAGGACATAGTGGGTACTATGCCTTGAAAAATTTTATGGAGTCGTTTAAGATAACATAACATTATTAAGAGGCCAATCTTAATAATGAATCTTGATACTTGCCGCTACTTGAAAAAGAGTTATTTACTAAGTCCTTTTTCAATTTTCTGATACACTTGTTTCATAGTTAAGCCTTGTACGACGGTCGTAAAGAATACGATTGCGTAGGTGCTTCCCAGAATAATGGAATATGTATCCGCGCTTACCATTTCTCTTGTACTCATAGCCAGTGCGATACTGAGCCCGCCTCGGAGGCCGCCATATGTAAGCAGCTTTACAAAGCTGAGTTTATCGTATCCGCTCGGAAGTTTTCCGGCAAAAAATGCGGCCAGGCCGACGCTTGAGAAGCGTCCAATCAGATTAAATATAATAGCCAGGCAGGATAACAAAAGTACATGAGGCATTTGCAGAATATGTACAAATGTCAGTCCCATTATCACATACAGAACCGAATTCAATAAATTGTCCAGAATTTCCCAAAAAGTATCAAATTCCTCCAGATCCAGCGGTTGTCCTTTTTGTTCTCTGCGGTTGCAGAGTGCCGAAAATGAGATTCCACATACGACAGACGCGATGGCTCCGGAAAAACCAAAATGTTCGCACAGAACATAGGCCATAGAAACGGCAAGAAGACTGACAAAGATTCTTCGATTTCCGTCTTTGGTCAAGGCAAAAATCGGAAAGCATATCGCTGTTGCCAGAATTCCAACCAACACCGCTCCGAACAGTTCCTTACCCATAACAGCCAGAAAGCTGCCATTTTCTTGCATTGTCACCATTCCGGAGAAGCACACAAATAATGCGACCCCCACACCGTCGTTAAAAAGAGATTCGCCTTCCATGATGAAACTGATATCTTTTGGAAGATTGAATTTTTTCAGAATACTTGTTGCTGCGATTGGATCGGTTGGTGCTGTGATGCTTCCGAACATCAGGCATACTGGAAAACTGAATGGTAGTCCCAGAAGAGAAGCACCTGCATAGAACAGGGAACCGTAAAAAATCGCGCCCAGAAGTGTTGCAACAACAGAAAGCATTGTAATCGGGCGGGCGTGTTTCTTGAAATCCAGAAGCCGCATGTGACAGGAACCTGCAAAAAGCATAAAGCATAAAACACCTTCCATCAAAAGCGCTTCCAAATTAAAAACCTGCAGATTACTAAGCAGTTCACTGATCGATGTGCTGCGTAGTGCAGAATCAAAAATAAGCATTATCATACTAATCACAATAGAAAATAACATCAGTGAAATTTCATATGGAAATTTGGTTATCTTCTCGTTAAAAAATCCCAAAAGAACAATTAATAAAAGCAGTATTACTACTTTGGGTAAAAAGCCAAGCATGGTATTCAGACCCCCTTCAGTCATTTTTCATTTATTATAGCAACATATGGATGCGTTTTCAAATCATTTACCTGAATGTGTAAGCATTTTTCAACGGATCAAATCATTTTGATTATAGTGTAATAGAAAAAACACAAGAAAAATGGAATATTAACAAAGAGAGTTCATTTTGCGGTAGAGAAATCCCGGGATTTGTGATAGGATGAATCAGGATGTAAAAAAATACTGGAGGTATTGAAAATGAAAATTGCGGTAACTTACGATAACGGGAATGTATTTCAGCATTTTGGAAAAACAGAAAATTTTAAAGTATATGAAGTAGAAGCGGAAAAGGTTGTTTCCAGTGAAATCATCGCTTCAAATGGTACCGGTCATGGCGCACTTGCAGGACTTTTGGCAGAAGCAGGAATTCATGTCCTGATCTGTGGCGGTATTGGAGAAGGTGCACAGGAAGCACTTGATGAAGCAGGAATTGAAGTAGTATCAGGCGCAGAGGGAAATACGGATGAAGCTGTTGAAGCATATTTAAAAGGCGAACTGATTTCTACAGGAGTGAATTGCGATCATCACGACCATGAAGAAGAACATTCCTGTGGCGGCAATTGCGGAAGCTGCGGAGGCTGCGGCGGTCATCGGGTTATGCTTGAAGGAAAAAATGCAGGAAAGATCTGTAAAGTACATTATAAAGGTACATTCAACGATGGTGCTCAGTTTGATTCTTCCTATGATCGTGGAGAACCATTGGAATTTATCTGTGGAGCAGGCATGATGATCAAAGGATTTGATGCAGCAGTCGTTGATATGGAAGTAGGACAGGTTGTAGATATCCATCTTATGCCGGAAGAAGCATATGGCATGCCGGATCCGAATGCAATTATGACATTTGAGATTGAGCAGCTGCAGGGATCAGAAGATCTTACAGTTGGTCAGCAGGTTTATCTGTCAAATGCAATGGGACAGCCATTCCCGGTAAAAGTAGTAGAGAAAGATGAAAAGACAATTACTCTTGATGCAAATCATGAAATGGCAGGAAAAGAACTGAACTTCAGGATTGAACTGGTTGAAGTAAAATAAGGATGAGAATCGACAGACTGGTCCCAAATTGCGGGATCGGCCTGTCTTTTTTGTGTAAAAGTATCGGAAGCCTGATAACCTTACATTGACTGTAAGTGTTATTTTCTGGCAGCCTATGTTATCATGAAGCCAGAAAACAACAGGAGGTAATTCTTATGGAACCGATTTTGAATATTGAAAACTTAACCAAGACCTACGGCAATGTGCCGAACCAGACCAGGGCGCTGGACGGAATCACTTTTCAGGTGATGCCCGGAGAATTTCTGGGGATCATGGGCAGCAGTGGCTCCGGAAAGTCTACACTGCTTAACTGTATTGCGACGGTGATCAAGCCTACCGGCGGCAGTATCGTGATGGAGGGCAGGAATCTGCAGTCACTTGGCGGTAAGGAACTGGCACAATACCGGGGGAAGACAGTGGGTTACCTGTTTCAGAATTTTGAATTGCTGGATAATCTGACCGGCCGGGAAAATGTCTTACTGCCGACTTCCCTGCATGATGTGACAGAAAAGGAGAGTTCTCTACGTCTGGAGCAGCTTGCGGAATATCTGGAAATTACAGATGTACTGGATAAATTTCCCGCACAGATGTCCGGTGGACAGCGTCAGAGAGTGGCGGCGGCTAGAGCCATGATTCTCCACCCGAAACTTATTCTTGCGGATGAACCGACTGGCGCACTGGACAGTAAGAATGCGAAGAATATCATGGAAAAGCTTTCCGGATTAAACCGGGATGAAGAGGCCACGATTCTGATGGTGACCCATGATTCCAACGCAGCCAGCTTTTGCAAACGAATCCTGTTCATTCAGGACGGGGTGATTTTCCATGAGCTTCGCCGCGGCGATGAAAGCCAGCAGGATTTCTACCAGAGAATTCTGAAAGTCATGGCTCAATTGGGAGGAGGCAGCTTAAATGTTCTCTAATTTAATTCTAAGAAATAGTAAACGCAACCGCAAAGAAAACGGGCTGTTTTTCGGTTCATTGGTCATTTCCATTGTCGCTTTTTATATTATCCTTTCGCTATCCAAACAGGATGTGATGATATTTCTTGCGAAAATGGAAAGCGATGCGGTAAATCAATTGTTGCTGATGATTCCTGTTTTCTATGGGATGACATTGGGAATCCTGTTTTTCCTGATTTATTTTGCCTGTAAATATCAGATGGAGCGCCGCAGAAAAGAGTTTGGTGTCTATCTGATGATGGGAATGCGGAGAAGTAAGCTCTTTATCATGCTTCTTGCGGAGGATCTTTTGAGCAGTATTCTGGCTCTGGTAATCGGACTTCCGATTGCGGTGCTGCTTTCGGAACTGATCAGTCTGGTTACTGCCAAACTTGTGGGGATGGGTATCATCGGCCATCAGTTTACATTTTCGCTGTCTGCTGTTTGTTTTACCGTTGCAGGATTCCTCGTTATCAAGCTGGCGGCGTTTCTGATCCTCAGTGGGAAAATCAGTCGGCAGGAGATCGGCACGCTTCTGGCTTCTTTCTCCGAAAAAGAAAAAAAGCAAAGGCCGGCGTTTGTCTATGGAACTTGTACCGTTTCAGGCATGATCATGCTGGCAGCCGCCTATGCCGTGGCGATTCAGGGAATTGCATGGTACGCCCCGGATAAGATGCTCCTGACCCTGGTTCTCGGGCTTTTGGGAACGATTCTTCTGTTTTATGGAATGCGGGCATTGATCGCCTTATTGGTAAAGGCGGGGAAAACAAATCGAAAACTTCATGTATTTTCATTCCGTCAGATTCAGGAAAATGTCATGCATCAGTCTACCTCCATGGCCATCAGTTCGCTGCTGATTCTGGCAGCATTGTGCTGTTTTGGCGCCGGCATCGGTATTGCCGGTACCAGCCGGCAGGCGGGGGAGCATGTGATGGATTATACATTTCAGGATTATGGTGCAGAGAGTTCACAGGATGCCCTTTCTCATCTGAAGACTGTGCTGAAGGAAAATGATCTTGAAAGTCAATTTTCCCAGCTCTTTGAAATGCGGATCGGCAACGTCCGGAATGGGGAGAATGGCAATCATGTGTTTCAAATGGATTCTGTTATGGAGTCTTTGGAAGGTTTCACACAATCCGAGGATCGGGATGTCCTGCTGAACAATCTGGGCTATGTTGATTATCCGTATTTGATCTGTTTGTCAGATTACAACCGTCTGTTGGAGGCCGCCGGTAAGCCTGCTCTGGTACTGGAGGAAAATGAGGCTGCCGTGTATCAGGATTATGATTTTACGACTGAGAGCAGAATGGATATGCTCAACCGTATTCTTTCCGAACATCCGGAGACTCTGCTGAATGGTACTCCTTTATATCTGACCGGCAAGATCCAGTCTGTTGATTTGGTGACCGACAGGTCAATCACCTTATCGTTTGCATTGATTCTGCCTGACGAACAGTTCTTACAATATACAAATGGAGAATATGAGGTTTATATCAATGGTATTATGAGCCGGAAAGCGGTAAAGTCCGGAAGCCTGATGACCGCGATTTCTGATATGAACGCACGGCTGGATGAACTTTGCCTTGAAGATATGGGAATTGAGTATGAAAGCTATCTGCAAAATATAGGACGTCAGCTCTTTTATATGGTAGCAGCCAGCTACATTACTATTTATCTGGCCATCATCTTTCTGGTGGTTGCCAATACTATTATGGGTGTTCAGTTCCTGATGAATCAGCAGAAGACAGGACGCAGATATCAGACACTGGTACATCTGGGCGCTACCTATAAAGATATTTGTCTATCTGCCCGGAAGCAGATCAACTGGTTTATGGGGCTGCCTGTCTTTGTCGCGGCAATCAGCAGTATCTTTGGCGTCAAGGCTCTCTTTGCGGGGATGCTTTCATCCGGAACAAAAGGGGCAGAGCGGGAGATGCTTCTGGTGTCTGCCGCTATGATTTTACTGCTTTGTGTGGTAGAATACATCTATGTAACTATAATTAAGCGTTCCAGTGACCGATATTTGCTGACGCTCATGCAGCCGCAGAGAGAAGAATAGCCGGGAAGGAGGAGTGTCATGAAGAAAATCGCTGTTGTAGAAGATGAAGTTTATACACGGGAAGAGCTTTGCAATATGCTGGAGAAGGCAGGATATTCTGCTTTGGCAGTCACTGTATTTGAAAATGCCGCAGAGCAGCTGACAGCCCTCGCTCCTGATCTTGTTATCCTGGATCTTAATCTGCCGGAGATCAGTGGATTCCAGATTTGCTGGGACCTCAAGCAGAAAACATCCATTCCGGTTCTGGTCTTGACTTCCCGGGACCAGATGTCCGATGAATTGCAGGCGCTCCGTCTTGGGGCGGATGAATATTTGACAAAGCCCTGCCGCAAAGAGCGGCTGTTGGCCAGAATCGCCAACATTCTCAAACGATTCGAAGGCCGTTCCAATCTTCTGGAAGGGCAGGGATTCCTGTTGGATCGGGGAACTTACACGTTGTACATCAATAACACTTCCGTGATCCTTCCCAGAAATCAGGGTAAGCTTCTGGAAGCATTGCTTGCGGGTGGAAATCAATTAGTGACTTCGAAGCAGCTATGCAGGGCACTCTGGGATACGACGGAGTTCATTGATGAAAATGCTCTGCAGGTCAATTTGACCCGTCTGAAAAAGACGATGGCGAATTTGGGCATGAAGCAGAAAGTCGTGGCTGTCCGTGGATTGGGCTACCGGCTGGAAAGGGAGGATACACCGTGAAACAGTTCTGGAATACGTTAAAACGATATGCCCCGTGGCTCATTTTACTGCTCATTATTGATTCTTTTTCTTCTCTGCTCCTATGGCTTTCCAGTGCACAGGCATTCGCAAGCCTTGTCGTGACGATTGCACTGGCAAGCCTTGTTTTGTTTTCAGTAATCGTTCTGTACGTTTATTTCAAAGAGCAGCATAAACGTGCGATTTTTCGAGCTTTTCTAATGGAACCGGACGAAGTGAACACGGAAAAACTTCTATGTGCAGTGAGTCAGCAGGAGCGGGAACAGCTTCGGGTTCTGGTCTCTGTTCTGGAGAAAAAGCAAAGCCGGATTCAGGAGACTGAGGAAGCCCTCCGGGATTATGAGGAATACGTGGAGGGGTGGGCGCATGAAGCCAAAACACCGCTTTCTTTGCTTACTATGATTTTGGATAACCGGGCCGATGAGATCCCGCCTCCTCTGCACGCCAAATTGGACTATGTGCGAAGTCAGCTTCAGGAGGATATTACCCAGATGCTCTACTACGCCCGGCTTGGGAGCAGCACGAAAGATTATCGGTTTGAGACTGTGGAACTTAGAGATGCCATAGAAGAGGTTCTTGAAGATTATGCACCTTTGCTGGAGGAAAAGCAGATTCTCATTGAAAACAGATTACAAGACGAAACCGTCTATACTGACCGACGGGGATTTCAATTCATGATTGGCCAGATCATCAGTAACTCCATCAAATACAGTGGAGCTGAGCCGAAACTCACTGTGTCCCTGAAGCACACCGGCGAGACGGATATTTTGACCATAGCTGATAACGGTATTGGGGTTAAGAATTATGACCTGCCCTATATTTTTCAGAAGGGCTTTACAGGGGATTCTACCGACAGCCGGAAGAAAGCTACCGGTATGGGGCTGTATTTGACAAAAAAGATGGCAGATGATCTGAACCTGAAAATAGAGGCTGAATCCCGGTGGGGAGAAGGGGTGACGATTTCGATTGCTTTTCCAAAAGTGAAGTAGATTTGAGCAGTATTGGGGACAGATATGTATTAGAAGAGGAGGACACCTGGTTCGTTTCAATATACAGAAAAGAAGACGGATCTGCGCAATGGGGAGCCTTATGAATTGGAAATTTACCATAAAATGATAAGTTATCTTTAGGACATTGACTTGTGTACCAAGATTATGTGAAAGAACTTTCTGACTCGGAACTGGTTTATATGCTTTCCGGCGGTACAACAAAAGGTGTCCTTCTTTATATCTTTGTAGTTGCAGCTTTGGAGAATGGATTTGACCTTTTGATAGATGAAGTAGAAAATCATTTCCATAAAACATTGGTTGAAAACATAATCAGTTTATTTAAAGATAAGACGGTTAATAAGAAATCTGCAACACTTATATTTACTACACATTATTGTGAAGTTTTGGATTTGTTTAATCGTCAGGATAATATCTGGATCGCAAAATCGGATGACAAAATTCGTTTAGATAATATGTACGAAAGTTATAATATCAGACCGGAACTGTTAAAGAGCCGTCAGTTTTATAATAATGCATTTGATACTTCTGTGAACTACGAAGATCTCATGGCATTGAAAAAGGAGCTGATGAGATGAAGTATCTGATTATGTGCGAAGGCCCGAATGAACTTGAGATTATTCGAATGCTGCTGTAAAAACAGCCCTGAATTTGTACCATGGAGATGTGCAAGTGCTTCGTATTGGTGATAAGTTAGGCGATGAACTGAAAATACCGAGAGAGTATAAAGGCAAAATTAAAGACATTAGAAAGTATTGTACAAAACCGGAATTGGAAATGTTACTTCTTATTTCTGAAAATAAAGATGCAGAATTTGAAAAAGTAAAATCGAAGACTTCTCCGAAAAAATTTAGCAAAGAAAATATTGTATATAATCGTAAACATTATGATAACAGTACAGCGTTTTATCGTGATTACTACGGAGAACGCATTGAATTGCTTGTAGATACAATTAAACGATATAAGCAATTAAAAGGAAAACACCAGAAAGATGAATTCTATCTTGCAGATTTGTTGAAATCATAAATCCAGTAAATGAAATAGGAGATTATATGACGGATGAGTATGCAGTGAGCGGACTCGGTTACTTTTCGCATAGTGGCTAGCATTTACTGCTTCCTTATACTGGCGAAATAACATTGACAAACCGTTGTCATTGAATTAAAATAAACCTTTAGAGATAATGTTTGTGGAGGAAGCGCAAAGATGAGATACAATTTTAAAAGGATAGAGCCCAAGTGGCAGGAGCGGTGGGAAGAGAGCAAGATCTTCGAAGCTCAGGACAACAGTGATAAACCAAAGTTTTACGGACTGGTAGAATTCCCGTACCCGAGCGGTGCCGGTATGCATGTCGGACATATTAAGGCATACTCAAGTCTTGAGGTAATCAGCAGAAAGCGCCGTATGGAGGGGTACAACGTACTTTTCCCGATCGGATTTGATGCATTTGGTCTGCCGACGGAAAACTATGCGGTTAAGACAGGCACACATCCGCGTGTGATTACAGATGAAAATATTAAAAAATTCACGAACCAGCTGAAGAAAGTAGGATTTTCTTTTGACTGGAGCCGTGTGATCGATACGACGGATGAGGATTATTATAAGTGGACTCAGTGGATCTTCCTGAAAATGTTTGAAAATGGTCTTGTGTTCAGAGACAGAACGCTGGTAAACTATTGTCCGCACTGCAAGGTTGTTCTTTCCAACGAAGACAGCCAGGGCGGCAAATGTGATATCTGCCACAGCGATGTGGTTCAGAAATCCAAGGACGTATGGTATCTGAGAATCACCGAATATGCGGACAAGCTTCTGGAAGGTCTGAATGATGTGGACTATCCGGAAAATGTAAAGCAGCAGCAGATCAACTGGATCGGCAAGTCAAAGGGTGCGTTCGTGGATTTTGCAATTGATGGATTGGACGAGAAGTTAAGAATCTATACGACCAGACCGGACACGCTCTTCGGTGTTACCTTTATGGTTATTGCGCCGGAACATCCGATTATTGATCAGTATTGCGATAAAGTGACCAATATGGATGAAATCATTGCATACCGCAATGAATGTGCGAAGAAGACGGAGTTTGAAAGAACCCAGCTTGTGAAGGATAAAACGGGTGTAAGAATCCAGGGACTGGAAGCAATCAATCCGATCAACGGTAAAAAGATTCCGATCTACATTGCAGACTATGTAATGATGGGCTACGGTACCGGAGCGATCATGGCAGTGCCGGCACACGATCAGAGAGACTATGATTTCGCAAAGAAATTTGATATTGATATTATTGAAGTAATTAAAGGCGGAGACATTTCCAAAGAAGCTTATACGGGTGACGGCGAGATGGTGAACTCCGGATTCCTGAACGGATATACCAATAAGCATGATTCCATCGAGCGCATGCTGGAAGAGCTGGAGAAGACCGGCGTGGGCGAGGCTGGTGTCCAGTATAAGATGAAAGACTGGGCATTCAACCGTCAGAGATACTGGGGAGAGCCAATTCCGCTGATTCATTGTCCGAACTGTGGTGTTGTGGCAGTTCCTTATGAAGAACTTCCGCTCCGTCTGCCGAGAGTGAAAGATTTCGAACCGGGTGAAGACGGACAGTCACCGCTTGCCAAGATCGATTCCTTTGTAAACTGCACCTGTCCGAAATGCGGCGCAGCAGCGAAACGTGAGACAGACACCATGCCTCAGTGGGCAGGATCATCCTGGTATTTCCTGAGATATATTGACCCGCATAATGAAAATGCACTGGCAGATATGGACAAGATGAAATACTGGATGCCGGTTGACTGGTATAACGGTGGTATGGAACATGTGACCAGACATATGATCTATTCCAGATTCTGGCACCATTTCCTGTATGATATCGGAGTAGTCAACACACCGGAGCCGTATGCAAAGCGATCCATTCAGGGACTGATCCTAGGACCGGATGGTGATAAGATGAGTAAATCCAAAGGAAATGTAGTCGATCCTCTGGATATTGTTGAGGAGTATGGTGCAGATACGCTTCGTACCTATGTGCTTTTCATGGGAGATTATGGGGCAGCCACACCGTGGAATGACAGCTCCGTAAAGGGCTGTAAGAAGTTCCTTGACCGTGTTGCGGGTCTGACAGATCTGGTTTCCGATGAACCGGTTTCCGATGAGCTGGAAATGAAGATCCATCGTACGATCAAGAAGGTATCTTCTGATATTGAGAGCTTGAAATTTAATACGGCCATCGCGAGTCTGATGACCTTGATCAACGATATCACGGCAGAAGGACATTTGAGTAAGGATGATCTGATCATCTTTATCAAGCTGCTGAGCCCGTTTGCTCCGCATCTTTGCGAGGAAATCTGGGAGTTCTTGGGTGGAGAAGGATTTGTCACTGTTTCTCCGTGGCCGGAATATGATGAGGGAAAAACCGTTGCCAAGACCATCGAAATCGGTGTTCAGGTAAATGGTAAGGTCAGAGGAACCATCGTCATTCCGACAGACTGTGACAAGGAAGAGGCGTTTGCGATTGCAAAGGCGGATTCCAGAATTGCTTCTTTCCTGGAAGGAAAGAATCTTGTGAAAGAGATTTATGTACCGAATAAGATTGTTAACTTTGTTGCAAAATAATAAAACAGAAAGAGAGGCCGGATCACTTGGATCACGGTCTCTTTTTAAACTTGGAATTCTTTATTGTTCACGCTTGTTAGATTCAGGCGGTTCTCTCGTAAATGATATAGAATATGAGCAAGTCTCTCTTCGAGACTCTGATTCCCGTTGATAAAGGGATAGGAGAAGCAGTTATCTGTGGGACGATCAATCGGTTCGGTACCATTGACATCCGCGCAACGGAGGTGGGACAGGATAGTTCTTTGCAGAAAATGATACATATGGTGCAGGAAGCGGAGGAGAAGAAGGCTCCCATGGCAGCAATCGGTCAGGCGACAAAGCACGGTGTGATCATCAAATCCGGGGAAACAAAAGATTTCAACACAATATAATGAGGGAATGCTTAAGAAAATGTAATGTATTTCTGTGGCTGCAAGCGCTATTTACGCTTTGCAGTCACAATGGCTCCTAGCCCGGCGGCATTGATTCCGACATGGCAGGCAATACTGCAGGACAGAGGTGAATAGTAGACCGGATGATCCGGAAATGCGGATTGTACCAGGTCTACCCAACGTTTTGCGTCTTCTTCCTTTTCAAAAGTTCCGGCAGTCGCGATCTGGAGTCTGTCTGACGGAACATCCAGGAAACGGGATGCGATGTCCGCTTTCAGTGCCTCGATCAGCTTCTTTTCACTTTGCCTGCTTCCTCTTACTTTGGCAAAGAGATCCAGTTTTTCGCCCTGTATGGTAAGCAGAGGTTTGATATTGAGAATATTGGCAATGGCGGCAGCGGAGGATGTGATTCTTCCGCTTTTTTTTAGGTATTTCAGCGAATTTACAGTCAGGAAAATGCTTGCCTGATAGGCAGTTTCTTCCAGATACTTTCTGATTTCTACTGCAGATTTTCCCTGGTCGGCAAGGAATTTTGCATCATAGACGGATTCCATTAAGGTGACAGAAATCCGATGGTTGTCTACGACCTGGACTTTGGAATCATAGTCAAGAGCGAGCTGTTTCGCTGTCTGGCAGGAACCGCTGAGTCCGCTTGACATGGGAATGTGGACGATCTCATCGTATCCGCTTTCTAATACACGGTTCCAGAGATCCATGACATCTCCCGGTGAGGGCTGTGAGGAAGAAAGATTCTTGTCAGCCGTCATTGCCTGGTATAAATCTTCATTTGTGATATCGACTCCTTCCAAATAACAGTGTTCTTCTATAATGACAGGCATGGGAAGAACAAAAATACCGGATTGTCTGCCTTCTTCTACCGTGATTCCACTGTTGGTATCTGTTACGATTGCTGTTTTCATAAGTAGTTTCTCCTTGCTATTGACAAATCAAATTATATAGATAAAATAATATGAAACAACTGTATCACATCTGAAATGATTCAACAAGGGATAAGAGTGATACAAAATGAAGAAAATTGTAACATGTTGATTCACTGTAATGATTTTTGACGGAATTGCAGGGTAGAAGTGGGAGTAGATATGGATAAACGAAAAGAAGCAAATATGCGTGTGAAGGATAATATTACAAAGTCACTGTTTGATTTAATGCACAAGAAAAGTTTTTCGAATATTTCTATTACAGAGCTGATACAGACTGCCGGTGTGGCCCGGGTCTCATTTTACCGGAACTATGATTCCAAGGAGGACGTACTTGTGAAGCTGATCGATGATGTTCTGGAAGAGTATCGCAGTGAGATTGACTGGAGCGGACCGGATTATTATACGGAGCAGAATATCTGCAGGAGTTTCGCTTGCTTTAAAAAATACGGTGAATTTGTGCTGGATCTATGTGAGTTTGGCTATGGATCGATTCTGCTGGAAAAATTGAACCGGTTCCATGAAGAGATAGCGGGAAACATGCCAAACAGTTCGATGGACAAATATTATCTTTATATGTTTATAGGAGCCTTATTTAATACTTCAATCGTTTGGCTTCAGAACGGAGCAAAAGAAGATGAGAGTGAAATTACAGCGACGTTCTGCACCATCTGCGGTATATTCATGAAAAAAAAGAATTGTTCATTTCCTATAGAAGAGCATACAGTATAGAGTAGAGAATGCGCTTGCAATAACAAAATGTTGAATGCTTGGAATCAATGTGACAGGGTATTTTACATTTGTGAAAAAATGTGATTCACATTGACAAAGCGGTTCGCTTTATTGACAAAGAAATTATTGGGGCGTATACTTTCGGAGTATTCTTTGTTTTGGATTTGAAATCAGAAGATCTTGTATATATGGCGTGAATACGATTTTATAATCTGATGAAGATATGAAAGTGTGGTAAAGCGATGAGTTCAAATTGAATTTCCGATTTACTGATATTGATATTCTGGTTAAATGAAAGTACGAAAGAGTGGGTAAGGAAATGAATTTAGAAACAACAGGATTAACAGGGAAAGCAAGTGTAGATAAGCCTTGGCTGAAATACTATCCGGAAGAACTTCGGGATTTGAAAGTACCGAAAATGACAGTAGAAGCATTTTTGAAAATGAAAAACCCGGATGAGAACAAATACGCATTTGAATATTATGGCACGAAGATAACGTGGAAAGAATTTTGGCAGGAGGTTGAAATTGCCGCTAAGGCATTAAAAGTGCTGGGATTTGATGAGGGAGACAGAATTCCTGTTTTCTTACAGGCAGTACCATCGCATTTTATCCTGCTTCTGGCAGCAGAAAAAATCGGGGCGACCATGATCTGCCGTGATGATACTCCTGAGGAACTGTGTTTTGCAATACGTAAATCAAAAGCATCCACAGCTTTTGTTCATGACTATACATCAAAAGAAGACGAGAAGCTATTCAGAGCAACGACACCTATGACACGTATGATCAAGGTTTCACCTTTTGAATATGCGGATAAGAATTGTATACCGGATTATATCATGAAGGAAATTGAATCCCGTTATTCTGCAGAGACAGGATCAAGTGAAGGTGATCTTACATGGGATGAATTCATGAATCTGGGAAGAAACTATATCGGAGATTTTGCGGCATCCGTGAATCCGAACAGGCCATTATTCGGAGCATATACCAGTGGATCTACGGGAATTTCAAAACTGGTTATTCATTCGGGAGCTAATATCGTGGCTGTTGCGTTCCAGATGTCAATCTTCCTTCCGCCAACAGAGGTACAGGAGACATGGTGGATTCCGATTCTGACACCGGCTCTGGTAGCGGTAACTGTAGCCATGGGAGTATTCCCGCTGTCCGCAGGACTTAGAGTGAATCTGGATCCGTTCTGTCCGGTCAATGATATTGATATCCGGTTTATGGAATTAAAACCGAACTACTGGGCACTGATTCCGATGATGTGCGAGATTATGATGAAGAGCACCAGAATTCCGGATGATTATGATATGTCACATCTGAGAACGATCGGACCGGGCGCAGAAGCTATGAACGAGAGAAAATGTCGTGAAGTTGAAGACTTCTTCCACAGACATAATTGTATGGCTACGTTAAGTGCCGGTTACGGTCAGAGTGAAGGTGGTTCCTGCTTTACACTTCCGAACCCGATGTTCCCGCTGAAAGACGGATGTGTAGGTATGCCGATGCCCGCAACCACCTTAGCAATCTTCGATTCAGAGACCCTGGAAGAGAAGGGATATGGAGAAATCGGAGAACTGTGCATGAATGGTCCGACAAAGATGCTAGGATACAGCGGCTATATGGGTGAGGAAATGACAGATCGTACACTGATTGCCCATCCGGACGGTGAAATCTGGCTGCACACAGGTGATATCGGATATATCACAGAGCAGGGTATTGTTCACGTTCTCGGCCGTGGGTTTACGGAACGTTTTGGCGGTGGACATCTGTTCGTGATGAGAATGGAGAGCCGTGTGGTTGAGGCAGAAGGTGTGAAGGATGCTTTCTTCTGTTTAGTTCCGGATCAGGATCATGAGGGATATTTTGTACCATATTTATTCGTTGAACTGGATGAAGGCAAGACATTAGAAGAAGTAAGACCGGCAATCCTCGCAACACTGGAAGAATACGAATACCCGGCTGATATCACAGTGATCAAGGAAAGACCATATTTCCATTTTAAAACAAACAGAAAAGAATTAACGGCAGCCATCGTTGCAAGACTGGCAGAAAAAGGAACCGGAAAAATGAAGGTTGTATGGACAGAGAACGAGATGGCTTCCGGATATCAGATCTGCTACAGTACAAACAGTGCGTTTAACGGAAGCAAATCCATCGATGTTCCGTCTACTCAGAAGCTTCAGGAAGTGATTGGCGGACTGAAGAAGGGAGACCGTTACTATGTCAGAGTCCGTGCTTTCAATTCTGCCGGCTCTACAACCTACTATTCAGCATGGTCAGAGACCGAGTCCATCATTCATACTTCAATTGATTTGAAGAATGCAGTGGATGGTATTGAAGTTTCATGGACTAAAGTGAATGGGGCAAGCGAGTATCGCATTTATCGTAAGAAATTCGGGGAAAGTAATTTTGCCAGAATTGCAGTGATTAAAGATGACAATCTTTATCTTGATGATGAAGTGGAAAACGGAGCACGTTATTGCTACTATGTGGTACCGCAGGTTCAGGGTATGAAAGCGACAACTAATATCGCGGCACAGATGTATTTGGCTGTTCCGAAGATTGAAAAATTGTGGAATAATTAATAAATATAGGAAGTTGTTTAGAGGGAACAGTGTTTTGACACTGTTCCTTTTGTAATCTAAGCAACGGATTATGTATTTTACCCATGACGGATTGGAAAGAATGTGCTAAAATTCTGGTAGGAATATTTTGGATAGGAGCAGGTGATAAAATGGATGTTCAAATGGAGATGATTCTGAAAGGCGGGCAGTTTAAGAAGCTGCTGGAAGAGCAGAGCCTTGAACTGCGTCAGAAATATGATATGAAAAAGGCGGAACTGGAAATTTTATATTTTCTCTCTCATAGTGGGATGCATGATACTTCTACCGACATTCATCAGCAGCTGCTGATGAACAGAGGCCACATTTCCCAGGCGGTCGACAGCCTCTGCAGGCGCCGTTATATCATTGCGATTCCGGATACGAATGACCGGCGATATGTTCATTATAAGATTTCGGATTCTGCCAGAGAGATCGTGGTTGAGCTGACGAAAAGAAGAGAGGAGATGAACCAGAAGATTCTGGAAGGAATCTCGGAGGAAGAATTGAGAGTTTTCCGGCAAGTTTCTGAGAAGATCAGGAAAAATATCGAGAATCTTTTGTAAAAGCAGAGGAAAAGATGAAGCACAGTATGAAAAATCAATATAATAAGACAGTGACCGCATCAATCTGGACCGATTTATGATTTGGCCCGGAACCTTCAGCAAAGCATCCGCGGCGCTTCCGAAGGGCGGAACTGCGATGTTCGCGCTTCTGGCGCTTGGAGACGATCTGGGATGTGCAGGAGTATGGATTTATTCCATACTTCTTTTTATGAGTTCCATACAGGTTTCGTATCCGAGGATACTGCTGTTCATGCATAAGGCATAGTTGCGTGTCTCTCCCCATTTTTGCTCTGTATGGTAGGCGTAGTTGATCGATCTTTTCTTGTCCGTATCCTTCATCATGGCAAGCGCTTCTTTTCTTGATTTCTCATAGAGTTTCATGATTCGCTGGCATTTTTCTTCTTCATTTCCGTGGATAAATACATTCAGCACGTCGGTTCTGTCCTGTAAGATATAGTCGGCACATCTTCCGACGATGACACAGTTTCCTTTTTCTGCAATATCGCGGATAATATTGCGCTGTTTCTGGTAAATATAATCATCTACAGAGCCGCCTTGTGCATTTCTTCCAACGAATGCATAAGAAAAACGGTTGTGGGTCGGAGCATATTCCCCGCGCTCGGCGATGTATTCTTTGGAAAATCCAGTTTCTTTTGCCACCTGTTCGATGATATTCTTGTCATAGAATGTAAAATTCAGTTCCTTTGCCAGCGTTTCTCCGATGAAACGCCCGCCGCTTCCGAACTCGCGGCTGATTGTGATGATCGTTTTCATAGGTTTATCCCTCCAGTTTTGAAATGACGTTATGGTTGATTCTTTTCATAAAAACGGTTGCGATGATGCAGGATAATGTCTCGGCGATGATAAATGTCAGCCACACGGTCCAGACCAGATTGGGTGATTCTCTTGCAAATAAGGAAAATACCCAGGCAACCGGCAATACAAATAAAAATTGTCTCAGTACAGAAATAATCAAGGATTCCAATCCACTGTCCAGGGCCTGGAAGATTCCCTGATAAGCGATGTTCATTCCTGCGAAAATAAAACTGAGTGAGATGATTCTCATCGCGCTGATGCAGATATCCTGTGTGGTTCCGGATAATCCGAAAAGGGATGAAAACGGTACGGCGAGCAGCTCGATCGCTGCAAGTCCGATGATCATGATCAAGATTGTGTAGAGCATTCCGTACTTGACCCCTTCTTTTACACGGCGTTTACTGCGCATACCATGGTTGAAAGAAACGATCGGCGTGATCGCATCTCTGAGACCGAAGGCCGCAAAGAGAATAAACTGTTGTACTTTATAGTACAGACCATAGGCTGTAACAACAGACTCGCTGATGCTTCCGAGAATAATGTTCATTCCGTAGGTCATGACAGACATCAGTGCCTGCGCGATAATGGCCGGAAGACCGATGGAATAGATTGCTTTGATGATCCGTGGACTCGGCTTCATATATTTCAGACCGTTTGTAATCTCTTTGTTCTGAGTCAGATGGAAAATGAGTCCTAAAAGGGCGGATGCAATCTGACCGAGGATAGTCGCGTACGCAGCACCTGCAACTCCCAGTGCGGAAATACCAAAAAGCCCATAGATCAGCACAGGGTCAAGCACGATATTAATGACAGCCCCTGCAATCTGTGCAATGGTCGAATACATAGAATGCCCCGCAGCCTGCAGTAGTTTCTCAAAAATTGAAAAAAATACGATTCCCATCGAAGCGATACAGCAGATTCTGAGGTAAGTGACCACCATTTCTTTGATTTCCGGATTCGAAGTCTGACTGGAAGCGTAAACGCCGACGCCGAAAATTCCAAATAATAGAAACAGAATATAAATGACGAATCCCAGAAACAGAGAATTTCCCGCTACTTTGCTTGCCTTTTTGTAATCACCCTGCCCAATACTTTTGGAAAGAAGGGCATTGGTGCCGACTCCGGTGCCGATTCCGATTGCCACCATCAGCATCTGCACCGGGAAAGCAAGAGTCAGTGCGTTTAGTGCCATTTCTCCATTTACGGGCATGTTGGAAACGAAAGCGCTGTCAACGATATTATAAACCGCCTGGAGCATCATAGAAAGTATCATTGGAATCCCCATTGACAGCATCAGCTTGCTGATTTTCATCGTTCCTAATTTGTTCATAGATAGTTCTTCGCTCATATGAACCTCCTTCGTGTTTTTTAGGAGACTTTTTTTAATTAGTACACTGACGCATTGATATTTAGACAAAGCTCCTTGACGATGGGAAATGATTCTACGGAGTTTTATCAGATATCAACGTGTCAGCACACCAGGAAAGCTACCATAACCTGTATTATGTGTATGGCCGGTGTGAGCGGTTGCATCACAGTTTAGCAAAAGAAAAAAGGTGTAAATCCAGCAATCTGGATTTACACCTTTTATGGCCACACGACATAAAACATGATAGCAGTTTTTAGGAATAGATGTCAAGTCAAATATTTTGGAAGCAAATTAAAAAAGAATAATCCGCTTTTGATTGAACACATCCTGAGAGAGGCAAATCATTATCTGAGAATCCTGGATATGAAAGAGCAAAGAAAGGAGTGTGACTGCAAATAGCCGGTGAATAGACTTTTGCAAGGACTTTCGTATGCGGCAAAAAATTGGGTTGTCAAAGTGCGTTCCAAAGGATACAATATAGGGAGTGAAAAGGGCTATTTAGACGGGAGATAAGATTTATGGATGCATATACAAGTTTTGCCCGCGTTTACGATACCTTCATGGACAATATTCCATACGAAGAGTGGGCGGTATACCTGACAGGGCTTTTAAATGAGTACGGTGTGAACGACGGTCTGGTTCTTGATCTTGGATGCGGGACCGGAAATATGACGGAGCTTCTGGCTAAGGAAGGGTATGATATGATCGGCGTGGATAATGCAGAGGAAATGCTGGAGATCGCGATGGAGAAGCGGGAAAAATCCGGCCATGATATCTTGTATCTTCTGCAGGATATGCGTGAATTCGAGCTTTACGGCACGGTGCGCGCAGTGGTAAGTGTCTGTGATTCGGTGAATTACATCGATGAGGAAGAAGATCTTACGGAGGTGTTCCGTCTGGTAAATAATTATCTGGACCCGGGCGGCGTGTTTATTTTTGATTTTAATACGCTATATAAATACCGTGAGATTTTGGGAGACCGGACGATCGCTGAAAATCGCGAAGACTGCAGTTTCATCTGGGATAATTATTACTATGAAGAAGAACGGATCAATGAGTACGAGCTGAGTATTTTTATCCGTGAGAAAGAGAATCTGTTCCGCAGATACGAGGAGACACATTTTCAGAGAGGCTATACACTGGATGAGATGATACGCATGATCAAAGATTCGGGGTTGGAGTTTGTGACGGCCTATGACGCATTTACCCGCGAAGCGCCGAAGGAAGACAGCGAAAGAATCTATGTGATTGCAAGAGAAAAAGGGAAAATCAAGAAATAAATTTCTGGTTTTGTGGAAAAATATACAGACAGGAGAGTTAAAATATGAAGGATTATATTGTAAGAGCAACAGCAGGAGATGGGCAGGTGCGTGCATTCGCAGCGACGACGGGAAATCTGGTCGAGGAGGCGAGAAGGCGCCATAATACCAGCCCGGTGGCAACGGCTGCTCTTGGGCGTCTTCTTACGGCAGGCGCTATGATGGGAAGTATGATGAAGAATGACACGGATGTTCTGACGCTGCAGATCAAGGGAGATGGGCCGCTTGGGGGCATCACCGTCACCGCAGATGCAAAAGCGAATGTGAAAGGATTTGTGGAAAATCCGGATGCCATGTTGCCGCCGAAGAACGGGAAGCTGGATGTAGGCGGAGCGGTGGGAATCGGTCTTTTGAATGTGATTAAAGATATGGGAATGAAGGAACCCTATGTGGGTCAGACAATCCTTCAGACCAGCGAGATCGCGGAGGATCTGACCTATTATTTTGCGACCAGTGAGCAGGTGCCATCTTCCGTAGGACTTGGTGTGCTGATGAACAAAGACAATACGGTGCACTGCGCCGGTGGGTTTATTGTGCAGGTGATGCCGTTTGTGACAGATGAGGTGCTCAGCCGTCTGGAAGAAAATATTCAGAAAATCTCATCTGTGACACAGATGCTGGATGACGGCCATACACCGGAACAGATGCTGGAACGGGTCCTTGAAGGGCTGGACATCGAGATTACCGATACCATCCCGGCAAATTTCTTCTGTAATTGTTCGCATGAGCGAATTGAAAAGGCGATCATCAGCATCGGGAAAAAGGACATTCAGAGTATGATCGATGAAGGAAAAGAAGTGGAGGTAAAATGCCATTTCTGCAACACGGCATATAAGTTCAGTGTGGAAGAACTGAAGGAGATTCTGAAGCACGCAAAGAGATAGGAGAAAAGACATGAAGCATGGATTTATCAAAGTGGCGGCAGTGACGCCGGATATCCGGGTGGCGGATGTGTGGCATAACTGTGAGGAAGTTCGCAGGAAGATTAAAGAGGCCGAGCAGGAAGGCGCGAAGATCATTGTATTTCCGGAGCTCTGCCTTACCGGTTATACCTGCAGCGATCTGTTTACACAGGATATTCTTCTAAAAGAATCTGAAAAAGCAATTCAGTTCATTGCAAAAGAAACGAAGGAAGGAAACAGTCTTGTATTTGTAGGAATGCCGCTTTCGGTGGACGGGGAGCTCTATAATGTGGCTGCAGCGCTTAATAACGGGGAAATCCTGGGATTTACGACTAAGACGTTTCTTCCAAACTACGGAGAATTCTATGAGATGCGTCAGTTCCGTCCGGGACCAAAGAAAGTACGGATGATTTCGTTTGGTGGGAAAGAAATTCCGTTCGGACCGCAGATCCTTTACCAGGCAGCGGAGATGAAGGAGCTTGTTGTATCCGCGGAAATCTGTGAGGACGTCTGGTCACCGATTCCACCGAGTATTGATGCGGCAAGGGAAGGAGCGGTGATCCTGGTCAACTGTTCGGCAAGTGATGAGACCATCGGCAAGAACAGTTACCGGGAGGAATTGATTAAAGGACAGTCCGCACGTCTGATCGCAGGGTATGTCTATGCCAATGCGGGGGATGGTGAGTCGACGACCGATGTTGTGTTCGGCGGCCACAATATCATCGCGGAAAACGGAACGATTTTAAAAGAAGCAAGACGTTTTGCGAATGAAATGATCCTAAGTGAAATCGATATCTGCAGGCTTTTAAGTGAGCGCAGAAAGAATACTACCTTCCTGACGAAGGAAGAGCGGATCCTGCCAAGGATTCTATTTACGATTCCGGTGGAAGAGACGGATCTCACCAGAGAATTTTCTCCGGCGCCGTTTGTGCCGCAGAATCAGTCTGAGAGAGACCGGCGCTGTGAGGAAATTCTGATGATCCAGGCGATGGGGCTGAAGAAGCGGCTTGTACACACCAATTCCAGAACGGCAGTTGTGGGAATTTCCGGAGGATTGGATTCAACGCTGGCACTTCTGGTGACTGCCAAGGCATTTGACATGGCGGGGAAGAAAAGGGAGGATATCATTGCGGTGACGATGCCCTGCTTTGGCACGACCGACAGAACTTATCAAAATGCATGCCGGATGTCAGTGAAGCTGGGAGCAACATTAAAAGAAGTGCGGATCGCGGATGCGGTGCAGACCCATTTCCGGGATATCGGGCACGATGAAGAGGTGCATGATGTGACCTATGAAAATTCTCAGGCAAGGGAGAGAACCCAGGTTCTGATGGACATTGCCAATCAGGAATGGGGGATGGTTATCGGTACCGGAGACATGTCGGAGCTGGCACTCGGATGGGCTACCTATAATGGCGATCATATGTCCATGTACGGAGTCAACGCTTCTGTGCCGAAGACGCTCGTGCGGCATCTGGTACAGTATTATGCGGATACCTGCCGGGATGAGGAATTAAAGGCAGTGCTTCTGGATGTGCTGGATACACCGGTCAGCCCGGAACTTCTGCCGCCGAAAGACGGAGAGATCGCGCAGAAGACGGAAGATCTGGTGGGTCCGTATGAGCTGCATGATTTTTATCTCTACTATGTATTGCGATTCGGATTTGAACCGTCCAAGATTTACCGGCTGGCAAAGCTGGCTTTTGCGGGTGTGTATGAGGACGAGATCATACTGAAATGGCTGAAGACGTTCTACAAACGGTTCTTTGCACAGCAGTTTAAACGATCCTGTCTTCCGGACGGACCGAAGATCGGTACGGTGGCACTTTCACCGAGAGGAGACTGGCGTATGCCGAGTGACGCCTGTGCCGCAGTATGGATGAAGGATCTGGAGCGGCTGTAAAATAGAGAAAATATCGTATAATTTCACCTTCTGACGGGAAGAATGATTCCATATGGAGGAATTTCAATATGGAAGATTTAGAGGTAAGTAAAAAACTGGAGGATAATATCCGAAAGATATCCGGCATTCTTCCCGTGCAGGAGAGCTTTGACATCATACAACGGACTATGGAAATCGGAGGACGGAAAGGAACGTTCTATTTTATTGACGGTTTTACAAAAGATGAATCGATGCTGAAAATCATGGATTCATTTTTTCATATCAAGCCGGAAGATATGCCCGATGATGCAACCGCATTTGCAGAGAAAAATGTGCCTTATGTGGAGGTAGACATCCTTGGAAATTTTGATGAGATCGTGAAAAATATCCTGTCGGGGGTGACCTGTCTTTTTATTGAAGGTTATGAGGCGTGCGTTGCGATCGACTGCAGAACCTATCCGGCCAGGAGCGTGGAAGAGCCGGAGAAAGACAAATCCCTGCGTGGATCAAGAGACGGATTCGTGGAAACGATCGTGTTCAACACAGCGTTGATGCGGCGCAGGATCCGGGATGAGAATCTGATCATGGAAATGTCTGAAGTGGGCAAAAGCACCCGAACGGATGTAGCGATTTGCTACATGGCGGATCGGGTGGATCAGGAAATGCTCCAGAATATCCGGAAGAAGCTTGCGGATATTCATGTGGATGATCTTCGCATGAATCAGCAGAGTCTGGCGGAAGCACTGTTCAAGAGGAAATGGTTCAATCCTTTTCCGAAGTTCAAATTTACAGAGCGTCCCGACACAGCTGCAGCCTGCCTTCTGGAGGGGAAGATTATTCTTCTGGTTGACAATTCGCCGTCTGCGCTGGTTGTTCCGACTTCGATCTTTGATATGATCGAGGAGGCGAATGATCACTATTTCCCGCCCATTACAAATATTTATTTGAAGGTCTCCAGAGCGATCATCACCGTGCTGACCATCTTCGTGGTGCCGCTTTTTCTTCTGTTGATGCAGAACCCTCAGTGGGTGCCGAAGGCTTTTGATTTCGTCGTTGTAAGGGATACGGTCAATGTCCCGCTGATTTACCAGATCCTTATCCTGGAACTGGCGATCGACGGATTACGTCTCGCTGCGTTGAATACGCCAAGCATGTTAAGTACGCCGCTCAGTGTGATCGCAGGTATTGTTATGGGCGAGTTTTCGGTGCAATCAGGATGGTTCAACTCCGAAGTGATGCTTTACATGGCGTTTGTTTCCGTTGCCAATTACACACAGCCGAATTTTGAACTGGGTTACGCACTCAAATTCATGCGTCTATTGCTTCTGATTCTGACCGCAGTCTTTAATCTGGTTGGATTTGTTATCGGATGCGTGATCGTAATCTGGTGTATCTGTGTCAATAAAACACTGTCTGGAAAAAGTTATTTGAATGTCAAACTACCTTAAATGAGAGATTATTTTTTACAAAAACTGTAAAAAGAATCTTAAGATGATCTGGGAACGCTTGTGAAAAAAGGAAAAGCATATTATAATCTATCTGTTGAAATTATGAGAAAGCAGGTTATAATATGGAGAAAAAACAGGATGAAAGGCTGGGCACGGAGCCGCTTGGAAGGTTGATTGTAAGTCTCGCGCTTCCGGCGGTTGCGGCCCAGCTGATTAATGTACTCTATAATATCATTGACCGGATTTACATTGGTCATATTGAAGGGTACGGCGATATGGCGCTGACAGGTGTGGGAGTGACGTTCCCGATTATTATGATTATCTCGGCGTTCAGTGCATTTGCAGGTATGGGAGGTGCACCGCTTGCTTCAATTGAACTCGGCAAGAAGAATTACGAGCAGGCAGAAAAGATTCTGGGGACTTGTACGGCACTTCTTATTACGTTCTCGATCGCGCTTACGGTTATTTTCCTGATCGTGAAGACGCCGGTGCTTTATATGTTCGGCGCGACGGAAAATACCATTACTTATGCCAGCGAGTACATTACCATTTACCTTCTGGGAACGATATTTGTACAGTTTGCGCTGGGACTGAATACGTTTATCAGTGGACAGGGGAATGCAAGGACAGCGATGCTGTCGGTCCTCATCGGAGCAGTGATCAATATTATCCTGGATCCGATTTTTATTTTCGTTTTGAAAATGGGAGTCAGGGGTGCGGCATTTGCAACAATCCTTTCACAGGCGGCGAGCGCAGTATGGGTTGTCAGATTCCTGACTTCTAAAAAGAGTGTGGTCCGCATTCGCAAAGACTATGTACGGCTGGACGGAAGAATGATCCGCCATATTGCGGCACTCGGCATTTCGCCCTTTATCATGCAGAGTACCGAATCGCTGGTGATGATTACACTGAACAGCAGGCTGAAGATTTATGGAGGTGACCTTTATGTGGGCTCCATGTCGATCCTGACCAGTGTCATGCAGCTGATCTCTGTTCCGGTACAGGGACTGAATCAGGGAATGCAGCCGATCATCAGCTATAATTATGGAGCAGGCAATAAAGAACGGGTACTCGGCACCTTTAAACGTATGGTGACGATCTGCCTGACGGTGACACTGGTGATGAGTGGGATTGCCATCCTGCACCCGCAGGTGTTCAGTGGGCTTTTTACGAATAAAGAAGAGCTTCTTACAGTTACCAATCAGGTTATGCCGGTCTATTTCCTCGGAACGACATTGTTCGGGATACAGATGGCATGTCAAACTACATTTATCGCCCTGGGACAGGCAAAAGCTTCATTGTTTATCGCTCTTTTGCGTAAAGTGATCCTTTTGATCCCGCTGGCTATGATCCTGCCGCGGTTTTTCGGTGTTATGGGCGTATATTATGCAGAACCGGTGGCAGATATCCTTTCGGTACTTACGACGATCGTTCTTTTTACAATTACAATCAGGAAAGTCCTGAAGAACTGGGAAACAAATGAAACAAGATAGTATTACAGGAGGGTTTCAAATGAGTGAATATATAATTATGACAGACAGTACGGTAGATTTACCAAAAGAGTATCTGATAGAAGAGCTGCAGGTGCCTTATATTCCGTTGTCCTACATTATGGATGGCGTTACGTATGAAGATATGAGCGGGCTCAGCGGAAAAGAATTCTTTGACAAAATTAGAGCCGGTTCTCTTCCGACCACTTCCCAGGTGAATCCGGAGCAGGCAAAAAAAGCACTGGAACCGTATGTGAAGGAAGAAAAGGACATTCTGTTTATCGGATTTTCTTCTGCACTCAGCGGAACATTTAACAGTATCCGGATGGCTGCTGAAGAACTGATGGAGGAATACCCGGAGCGTAAGATCATTACGGTGGATTCCTTGTGCGCCTGCTTAGGAGAAGGACTTCTGGTTTATAAAGCAGTCCAGTTAAAGCGCGCCGGAAAGAGCCTGGAAGAAGTGGCAAAATGGACCGAAGAAAACAAACTGCATATTTGCCATAATGTCGCGATCGATGACCTGAACCACCTTCACAGAGGCGGAAGAGTGTCCAAAACGGCGGCTATCATGGGAACGATGATCCAGATCAAGCCGATCATTCATATGAATGACAACGGAGAGCTTCAGGTGATCGGAAAACAGCGAGGACGCAAAAAAGCACTTCAGCATATTGTGAACATGGCAGTGGAGCAGTCCAAAGGATGGGAGAATGATATCATCATGATCACCCATGGCGACTGCGAAGAGGATGCCCAGTATGTGGCAAAGCTGGTCAGAGAGAAGATGGGGATCGAGAATATCCTGATCAACTGCATCGGAAGCGTGATCGGAAGCCATACCGGCCCGGGCGTGGTGGCAGTGTTCTGTATGGGAGAAAAGAGATAAATTTAGAAAGAATCATGAAAATAAGGGGCGTGACCTGCTGACAGGTTACGCCCCTCTGTTCTTCTAAAATGAAAAATATCCGTTTTTCTGTTTCCATGAAAGAGTTGCAACTAAAGTGCAGGATCTACAGCGCGAAAATCCCCAGAGCACTTGCAATCGAGCTTACGAAAATTGCAGCCAGAAACCATGGTGCAATCCATTTAATCATGAACGAAAACATTTTTTCGGATTTAAATGTCCCATCTGTTTCTTTCACTTCGTCGACGATCGTTTTCGGTTTTATGATAAAACCGACGAACAGACAGGTAAGAATTGCGACAATCGGCATCAGAATACTGTTGCTTATGAAATCCATCATATCGAGGATCGACATTCCACCCAGGGAAATGTGCTTCAGCCTGCCGAATCCCAGAGAGGAGGGAATGCCCAGCGCAAAGGAAAAAGCAGTCACGATCAGGCTGGACGCGGTACGGTTCAGATGAAAACGGTCCATGATAATGGAGACGATCGTTTCCATCAGGGAAATGGCAGATGTGAGTGCCGCTAAAAGTACCAGCAGGAAGAAAACAGCTCCGACCAATTGCCCCATAGGCATGCTGTTAAATACTTTCGGAAGCGTGATGAACATCAGTCCCGGCCCGGCGCTGAGCGCAGAGCTGTCACCGCCGGAAAAAGCGAACACAGCCGGAACGATCATCAGTCCGGCCAGAAAAGCAATTCCCGTGTCAAAAATCTCAATCTGACGGACGGCACTTTCCAGATGATTTTCTTTCTTCATATAAGAACCATAAGTGACCATGATCCCCATAGCAAGTGACATAGAATAAAACATCTGTCCCATGGCAGCGAGGATTGCTTTGACAGAAAAATGCTGCAGGCTCGGCTTCAGATAATAAGCGACCCCTTCCATGGCACCGTCAATCGTACAGGAATAAACTGCGATAAACAGTGTCAGGATGACGAGGACAGGCATCATGACTTTGCTCACTTTCTCGATCCCTTTTTCGACACCCAGCATGACGATAACTGAGGTCGCAAGTAAAAAAATACTGAACCACACGATCGGACCGCCGGTTTCGCCGATAAAATCCGGAAAATAATTATTGTCCGCAGCAGCCGTTATCTCACCGGAAAGAAACGTAAAAAGGTATTTGGTCACCCATCCGCCGATGACAGAATAATAAGGAAAAATAATGACCGGCACGATAGAAGCGAGGATCCCCAAAAATCCGAAACGCCTGTCAAGTGCCTGAAATGCGCCGATGGCGCTCAGCCCGGTCTTACGTCCAAGCGCAGTCTCGGCGATCATGAGCGTGAAGCCGAATGTGACTGTAAGAATCAAATAGACCAGAAGAAAGCTGCCTCCTCCATATTTGGCAGCCAGATATGGGAAACGCCAGATGTTGCCGAGCCCTACCGCAGAACCGGCAGCGGCCAGAACAAATCCCAGTTTGTTGGAAAAATTACTTCTTGTTTGCATGAAAAACCTCCTTGTATGATATGCAATTAGTATGATTATGACATGATGATGGAAATAAATCAATTATTTTATGGTTATATTGAGGAAATTAATAAACAAACAAAAATAAAGAAATAACTGTTGACACGGGATAAGAAATGTGTTAGATTAATATTTGCGTGAAGCGAAAAAGAAAGCAGAGTGTCCACTCTCACCTTAGCGCAATCGAGCGACTAATGGTTTGATATCGATGACAGTATACCGTGAAAGGGTGTTTTGTGCAATGAGAAGTGGATGGTCTGAGAACTATTCACTTATTTTTATTTATGGAGGTGCACAACAATTAGCGATTTAATGATCAACGAACAAATCCGCGACAGAGAGGTGCGTGTCGTTAGCGAGAGTGGGGAACAATTAGGAATTATGTCAGCAAAGGAAGCAATGAAGCTGGCACAGGAAGCGGAACTCGATCTGGTTAAGATCGCTCCGACAGCAAAGCCGCCTGTATGTAAGATCATCGATTATGGTAAATACCGCTACGAACAGGCGAGAAAAGAAAAAGAAGCAAAGAAAAAGCAAAGGACTGTCGAAGTTAAAGAAGTGCGTCTTTCACCGAATATTGATACGAATGATATGAATACCAAGATGAATAATGCGAAGAAGTTCATTTTGAAAGGTAATAAAGTCAAAGTTACACTTCGCTTCAGAGGTAGAGAAATGGCCCATATGCAGCAGAGTAAACATATCCTTGATGATTTTGCAGATATGCTGAAAGATGTTGCTGTTGTTGAAAAAGCGGCCAAACTGGAAGGCAGAAGTCTGAGCATGGTTTTAACTGAAAAACGTTAAAAATAAACATTTTATATTAAGGAGGAAATCATCATGCCAAAAATTAAAACAAATAGAGCAGCTGCAAAGCGCTTCAAAAAAACTGCAACAGGTAAGTTAAAAAGAAATAAAGCTTACAAGAGCCATATCTTAACTAAGAAATCTACAAAGAGAAAAAGAAATCTTAGACAGTCAACTATCACAGATGCTACTAACGTAAAGAACATGAAGAAAGTATTACCATATCTCTAAGATAGGGTTAACGATAGAAGGAGGAGTAAGAAATGGCAAGAATTAAAGGCGGCATGAACGCTAAAAAGAAACATAATAGAACTTTAAAATTAGCGAAAGGATACAGAGGAGCACGTTCTAAACAGTACAGAGTTGCAAAACAGTCTGTTATGAGAGCTCTTACATCTTCCTACGCTGGAAGAAAGCAGAGAAAGCGTCAGATGCGTCAGTTATGGATCGCACGTATCAACGCTGCTGCAAGAATCAATGGTTTATCATACAGCAAGTTAATGCACGGCTTAAAAGTAGCTGGTGTTGACATGAACAGAAAGATGCTTGCTGAGCTCGCAGTTAACGATGCAGCAGGATTTGCAGCAATCGCTGACGTAGCAAAGAAAGCACTTGCATAAGATAAGACGATTTGCTTAACGCTTGAGAGAGAAGAGGGAAGCCCCGCGGAGAAATCTGCGGGGTTTTTTGATAATACCAGGGCATCAAGGACATGAGTTTCATGCTCGCATGAAAACTCATGTCCTTGATGCCCGCTCAATCATGAGAAAGTAGCCCGATAGGGCGGATTTCGAATGATTGGAGGATTGTGGGAGCACGAAGTGCGGAACAATCCGTGGGTATTATCAAAAAACAAAACGACACACCCCACAAACTTCCATTCGAAACAGCCCGACAGGGCGCCTTTCGAATGTCCCACCCCCAAAAGAAAGGAGTTCCCCTTATGAATACCAAAAAAATCACCCCATCCCACCCGGAACAATCCCGCCTGGATCAACAATTCGATTTTATCCGTGAAATTGACAAAGAAAAGTTCATCGGCCGCCAGACCTATCTCACAGGCGCTGCCAGAAAGGAAAATGATGCAGAGCATGCATGGCACATGGCACTGATGACGATTCTCCTTAGTGAATATTCCAATGAGCCGATCGATGTGCTGAAAACAGTTACCATGCTTCTGATCCATGATATCGTGGAGATTGATGCAGGGGATACCTATGCCTATGACGAAGCGGCGAAGGCAACCCAGAGTGAAAGAGAGGAAAAAGCTGCGGAACGCATTTTCGGACTGCTCCCCAAGGATCAGGGACAGCGGTTGAGAAAACTCTGGGAAGAATTTGAAGAGAGAAAGACACCGGAAGCCAGATTCGCAAGAACCATGGATAACGTTCAGCCAATCATGTTGAATGCGGCGACGGACGGAAAAGCATGGGAAGAACATCAGGTGAAGCTTTCACAGATTTTAAAGAGAAATGAACGAACGGCAGAAGGTTCGGAGGAGTTGTGGGATTACTCGCGGAAGAATTTTATCGAGCCAAATCTGAAAAAAGGACGTATTATCGCGGATCGAGAACTGTAGCCGGGGAATCTTCAGCCGATAGATCGGCGTGAAATACAGGCAAAATTATTTTATATGGAAAGGCTTGATTTCCAATCGAGAAGAAGGTATCCTTGTATAGAAAGTATAAGATGGATCAGTAAATTCTCAAAGGAGGATATTTTATGTCATCAGAAGAATATAGCAAAGCATATAAAGCTGGAAAACGCGATTATCAGTCAAGGATGCTTCGGGGAGTCAGACCGACACTTCCTGTCCTTGATGATATACTCCCGACAAAGGGAACATTTTCAGAAGTGCCGCTTGGATTGGTTCAGATCCCGATGGATCAGATCGTGGGTACGAGACATGGTGGAAGAAGTAATGCATTTGCCGGAAATTTTATGCCGATTTTGAGGGAAAATACAGAGTTTGCGCAGAAATGGGCGACCTTAAGTACTATTCATGAAAATGAAGGCTTGAGGGATCCGATCAAGGCGTATGAATTTATGAATAAATTCTATGTAGAAGAAGGAAATAAGCGTGTCAGTGTCATGAAATATTATGGTGTTACGTCTATTCCGGGTACGGTAACGAGGATTATACCAAAACGTACCGATGAAAAAGAAAACAAAATATATTATGAGTTTCTCGATTTCTATGACTTGTCTAAGATCAATTATATTTGGTTCAGTCAGGAAGGTAGTTTTAAAAAGCTGCAGGAGGCTGTCGGAAAAGGCACGGATGAGGTGTGGAGTGAGGATGAAAAGCTGACGTTCAGTTCGGCTTATTCAAGATTTACTGCTGAATTTAAAGCAAGAGGCGGAGAGAAACTCCCGGTTACGGCGGGGGATGCATTTCTGGCTTTCATTAAGCTTTACGGTTATCAGACACTGGAAGAAAAGACCAGCAGTGAGCTGAAAGAAATGATTACCAAGAGCTGGGAAGAATTTGAGCTGATCGGTGTCGACAAAGAAGTGGAGCTTAAGATGAATCCGACAAGCGAGAAGAAACCACTTCTGAGCCGTCTTCTCCCGTTGAGTTCGCCGAAGCTTAAGATTGCCTTTATATATGAAAAAACGCCGTCATCTTCCGCATGGACATATGCCCATGAGCTTGGAAGACTGCATCTGGAGCAGACGTTCCCGGACGAAGTTACGACCGTGTATTATGATAATGTCACGCCGGAGACAGTAGAAGACGTGATAGGTGAGGCAATCCAAAATGGATGTAATATCGTATTTACGACGACACCGGCCTTTACACAGGCCAGTGTGAAAGCGGCGATCGCAAATCAGGATATCCGGATTCTGAACTGTTCTTTGAATACTTCTCATCGTTATATCCGGACTTACTACGCCCGTATGCATGAGGCGAAATTTCTGATGGGAGCGATTGCAGGCGCGATGGCTGAGAATAACAAGATCGCATATCTGGCCGATTACCCGATCTTTGGTGCTATTGCCAATATCAATGCATTTGCGCTGGGAGCGAAAATGATCAATCCGAGAGCACAGGTCTATCTGGAATGGTATAAGAAAAAAGATAGTGATGCGCTTGAAAATATCCGGAAATCAGGGGCAAACATTATTTCCGGTATGGATATGGTGATTCCGGAAGAGTCCTCCAGATATTTTGGTATTTACCGGATGGAAGAGGGGTATCCGAGAAGTCTTGCCATGCCTCTGTGGCACTGGGGAAAATTCTACGAACAGCTGATTCGGACGATTATGGACGGAACATGGAAATACGATGATAAATCTACGGAACTGAAAGCAATCAATTACTGGTGGGGAATGTCATCCGGCGCGATCGATGTTATTTGCTCAGACAGCCTACCGATTGGCACCAAACGTTTGGTTGAGCTGCTGAAGAAAACAATCAGTAGTGGAGAGTTTAATCCGTTCTCGGGAGTGCTCTATTCTCAGACTGGAATTGTACAGTCAGATCCTTCCAGAGATCTGACGCCGGAAGAAATTGTGACGATGGACTGGTTGGCGGAGAATGTGATCGGAACGATTCCGAAAGCAGATGAAATGCTTGAAGAAACCAAGCCCACGATCCAGCAGCAGGGAATAGAGAAGAAAGGCTAAAGAGATTATGAGGATACTTGCGATTGCAGACGAAGAATCTGCATATTTATGGGATCATTTTGAAAAAAGTAAACTGCAGGGAATTGATTTAATCATTTCCTGCGGTGACCTGGATCCTCATTATCTTTCGTTCCTTGCAACATTTACATCAGCACCGGTACTCTATGTGTGCGGAAATCACGATGATAAATATGCGCAGATTCCGCCGGAAGGATGCATCTGCATCGACGATCAGATTTATGTGTACAAAGGGGTCCGGATCCTGGGGCTGGGCGGTTCTATGCGCTATAAACCGGGAGAGCATCAGTATACAGAGCGCGGCATGAAAAAACGCGTACACAAACTCTGGTTTCAGCTGCTCAGAAGGAGGGGATTTGATATCCTTGTGACGCATGCACCGGCTTATGAACTGAATGACGGGAGAGATCTTCCGCATCAGGGATTCCGGGTGTTCCTGAATTTGATGGAAAAATATCGCCCGAAGTATTTCCTGCACGGACATGTACATATGTCCTACGGAAGACAGCATAAACGATACGACAAATACCAGGATACGCATGTGATTAATGCGTTTGAACGGTGTGTGTTCGATTTTGAGGATGAAAATCCCGGAGAACATATCAGATAGAAATGAGGATAGAACATGAAGACAGACATTTTAACAATTGGAAAAATCACGATCCACGGTTACGGATTGATGATAGCGATCGGCATTTTATGCTGCATTGCAATGGGCATGTACCGAGCTAAAAAATACAAGCTGAATCCGGAAGCGGTCATCGATATTGCACTCTATGGAGTACTTGCCGGTTTTCTCGGAGCGAAGCTTCTCTATGTGATCGTTGAATTCCCTGCATTTATCAAAGATCCTCTCAGCGTCCTGGGATCAGAAGGATTTGTGGTGTACGGCGGAATCATTTTAGGAGTATTGGCAGCCATTATATACTGCAGGATCAAAGGACTTGTTTTTCTGGAATATTTTGATCTGTGTGCACCTTCTATTTCACTGGCTCAGGGATTCGGACGGATCGGTTGTTTTCTGGCAGGCTGCTGTTACGGAAGAGAGACACAGTCCTTTCTGGGAGTGGTTTTCCCGGTCAACAGCATGGCACCGGCAGGTGTCAAGGTATTGCCGACACAGCTCTTTTCGTCAGCGGGCGATTTCCTGATCACGGCAATTCTTCTTCTTTATTATAAAAAGATCAAGCATACCGGAGACGGCGGAGCATTATATATGATACTTTACGGTGTCGGAAGATTCTTGATGGAATTTTTGCGGGCAGATGACAGGGGAAATATAGGAATGCTTTCTACCTCGCAGATGATCTCGATCGTGATCGTGGCAGGGGCAGTGGTGTTGCTCTGGCAGAACAGAAGAAGAGACAGAGAGTTGTTATGAACGAATTAGAAAAATGTATGGCTGGTGAATGGTATGACTGTCACAATGCAATTTTTTTGGAGTATAAAAATAATGCAAGAAATTTGTTGTCGCAGTATAATTCTTTTGCATATAACCAGACAAGAGAAAAGACAGAAGTTTTGAAACAACTCTTTGGAAGCATAGGGGAAAATGTTTCGGTAGGAATTCCTTATTATCAGTAATCAAAAAGAACAAAAAATGGGAAGCCTCGAATCAAGGCTTCCCATTTAATTAAAAATGCGGAAGATGGGACTTGAACCCACACGACTGCAATAGTCACAAGATCCTTAGTCTTGCTCGTCTGCCAGTTCCGACACTTCCGCGCGACTGCTTTATTATATATTAAATAAATGGATTTGTCAATAAGAAAAAAGTTTTTTATGATAATTGCTATGGATTATAAAGTGTTTGCTTCTGTGTTTAATAGGGTAAAAGAAAAACCCTTGAAAATTCAAGGGCTTTTTCTTAAAAAATAATGCGGAAGATGGGACTTGAACCCACACGACTGCAATAGTCACAAGATCCTTAGTCTTGCTCGTCTGCCAGTTCCGACACTTCCGCATACCAGCTATTTTGTTTATGTTTTGCTGACAACAGCTATAATACATGATTATATGGGGAAAGTCAACATAATTTTCTTAAAAAAATATATTCGCAATATTAATAATTAAAAAGGAAATAGAAACAAAATTCAATATTTAACAAATACTCTTTCTAATTGAGAGAAAATATAGTAAAATAATAAATAATTGAGCGGTTTATTTATGCGTTTTTTCAATCAATGCCAGACGAATTGAGATGAGAAGAAGAAAAAATGGCGAAACGGATGTCAGGAGGTAGCCGTATGTTAGAAAAAGTAGATTTAACAAAGAAAATGAGCAAGGAAGAATACAAGGAGAAGATGGAGACGCTGGAGCTGGAGCTTGGGCATCTGCAGCGGGAATGCAAGGAACAGAAAATTCCGGTGATGATTGCCTTTGAAGGGTACGGAGCTTCGGGAAAAGGTCTGCAGATCGGACGTCTGATCCAGGGATTGGATCCGAGAGGATTTGAGGTACATGCGGTTAAGAAAGAAACGGAAGAGGAACGGATGCACCCTTTCATGTGGCGTTTCTGGACGAAGACACCAGAGCGGGGAAGAATTGCGATCTACGATACGAGCTGGTACCGCAGAGTACAGATCGACCGGTTCGACGGCAAAGTGTCGGAAGAAGAACTGCCGGCAGACTATGAATCGATTCGTTCTTTTGAAAAGCAGCTTACAGATGACGGAATGGTCATTGTGAAATTGTTTCTTGCGATCGATCAGAAAGAACAGAAAAAGCGGTTCAAAAAGCTGATGGAATCGAAGGAGACGAAGTGGAGAGTCAGCGAGGGCGATCTGAAGAGAAATAAGGAATTTGCACGATATGAGCAGATGAATGAAGAGATGCTTCGGAAAACAGATACGGATTATGCACCGTGGACGATCATTGAAGCGACGGATAAGCGGTATGCAACAGCGAAGATCTTCACGACAGTGATCCATGCAATGCAGATGGCGCTGGAGAAGGTGAAGATGCCGGAGGAAGCACAGGAAGAGAGAAGAAGCGGTGGAGAGAGAGAATTCCAGGAATCGCTGCTTGCGAAGGCGGATTTGTCCAAAAAGCTCAGCAAGAAGCAGTACAAAGAGCAGCTTAAGGAACTGCAGGGCAAGATGGAACGTCTCCACGGTGAACTGTACCGCAGAAGAATTCCGGTGGTGCTCGGCTTCGAGGGCTGGGATGCCGGAGGCAAGGGCGGCGCGATCAAGCGTCTGACGGAACACATGGATCCGAGAGGATATGTGGTAAATCCGACTGCATCCCCGAATGATATTGAGAAAGCACATCATTACCTGTGGCGTTTCTGGAGAGCTATGCCGAAAGCGGGCCACATTGCGATCTTCGACAGAACCTGGTACGGTCGTGTGATGGTAGAACGAATCGAAGGATTCTGTACGACGAAAGAATGGCAGAGAGCCTACAAGGAAATCAATGATATGGAGCAGGATCTGGTGAATGCCGGCGCTATCGTGCTGAAATTCTGGATGCAGATCGATAAAGATGAGCAGGCAGCAAGGTTTAAGGCGCGCCAGGAAAATCCGGAAAAACAGTGGAAGATCACCGATGAAGACTGGAGAAACCGTGAAAAATGGGATCAGTACGAAGAAGCAGTCAATGAGATGCTGATTCGTACTTCCACACCGCATGCACCGTGGGTCGTAGTGGAAGGAAACTGCAAGTATTATGCAAGGATCAAAGTGCTTGAGACGGTGGTTCATGCCATTGAAGAACGTCTGAAAGAAGAAAAATAATGAGAAGTTCGCATGAACAGATCGCTGAAAGGGAGCAGGAATATGACGATCAGAGAGCAGATGGAACAGCGGGAAAAAGAATATTTAAGTGCGTATGCGACACTAAGCGTCAATACGAGAGGAAGAAAAAGAGAAGAGGCGCAGTGTGATATTCGGCCGGTCTTTCAAAGAGACAGAGACCGGATCCTGCACTGTAAATCGTTTCGCAGGCTGAAACAGAAGACACAGGTATTTCTGCTTCCCAAAGGGGATCATTATCGCACAAGGCTGACACATACTCTGGAGGTTTCACAAAATGCGCGGACCATCGCGAAGGCGCTGCGGCTGAATGAAGATCTGGCAGAAGCGATCAGTCTGGGGCATGATCTCGGGCATACGCCCTTTGGTCATGCCGGAGAGCGGGCTCTGAACGGAGTGTGTCCGGGCGGATTCAAACACAACGAACAGAGCGTGCGCGTGGTGGAAGTGCTGGAAAAGGACGGACAGGGGCTGAATCTCACATGGGAAGTCATCGATGGGATCCGCAATCACAAGAGTGTGGGAAAACCGGCAACTCTTGAGGGGCAGATCGTGAGGCTGTCGGATAAGATCGCCTATATCAACCATGATATTGACGATGCGATACGTGGAGGAATTCTTACTGAAGAGGATATACCGCTCCGGTTTCGAGAGGTGTTTGGAACCGGGATGCGTTCGCGGCTGAACACGATGATCCATGATGTGATCATAAGTAGCATGGATCAGCCGGAGATCCGGATGTCGGAGGAAATCGAAGAGGCGATGCGTGATCTGAGAAAGTTTATGTTTGAGCATGTCTACCAGAATCCCCGTGCAAAGGGAGAGGAAACGAAGGCGATCCATATGATCGAAAATTTGTATTTTTATTATGAGGATCATCTGGAACTTCTTCCGGAACAATACCGGATTCAGATGGAGAAAGGCGATTCGGCGGAGCAGGTGGTGTGTGATTATATTGCCGGCATGACGGATAATTATGCCGTAAAAAAATTTGAGGATATTTTTATTCCGGAAGCGTGGAAAAATTAAAGGAAATCAAAAGGTTTTGTCGAATATATTAAATGTGAGGGCTTTTTACTACTGGAAACTTTTGGTTTTGCTTTCACACCAGGAAGGTGTAAAGATTTCATGTATTATTCGGATGAGATTATAGAAGAAGTTAGAATGAAAAATGATATTGTGGACGTAATATCGGGATATGTGAAGCTTCAGAAGAAGGGAAGCTCCTATTTCGGGTTGTGTCCGTTCCACAATGAGAAATCGCCGTCGTTTTCCGTAAGCCGGGATAAGCAGATGTATTATTGCTTTGGCTGCGGTGCGGGCGGCAATGTGTTTACATTTATTATGGAATATGAGAATTACTCTTTTACGGAGGCACTGAAGTTTCTCGCCCAGAGAGCGGGGGTGGAGCTTCCAAAGGAGGAGTATTCCAAAGAGGCGAAGGAGCGGGCGGATCTCAGGGCGACCCTGCTGGAGATGAACAAGCTGGCTGCAAAGTATTACTATGCGCAGCTGAAGGCGCCTGGAGGAAAGATCGCGCATGATTACCTGACGGGACGCAAGCTTAGCGAGGAGACGATCACCGCGTTCGGACTCGGGTATTCAAACAAGTACAGCAATGATCTGTATCAGTATCTGAGATCGAAAGGTTACAATGACGATCTGATCATCAAGGCCGGGCTGGTAAATGTAGACGAGCGAAACGGAATTTATGACAAATTCTGGAATCGTGTCATGTTTCCGATCATGGATGTGAATAACCGTGTCATTGGTTTCGGCGGACGTGTGATGGGAGACGGAAAGCCCAAATATCTGAACTCTCCGGAGACGATGATATTTGACAAGAGCAGGAATCTCTACGGACTGCACCGGGCACGGACATCAAGAAAACCATATTTTCTGATTTGTGAGGGATATATGGATGTGATTTCTTTACATCAGGCAGGTTTTACGAACGCTGTGGCATCGCTGGGAACGGCGCTGACACCCGGACATGCCGCTTTGATCAAACGGTATGTGAGTGAAGTGTACCTGACGTACGACAGTGATGAAGCCGGAACGAAGGCGGCACTCAGGGCGGTGCCGATTCTGAAGGACGCCGGCATCACCGCAAAAGTGATCCGTATGGAACCTTATAAGGATCCGGATGAATTTATCAAGAACCTCGGAGCGGAAGCATTTGAGGAGCGGATCGCAAAGGCCAGAAACGGATTTATGTTCAGTCTGGAGATGATGGAGAAAGATTATGATATGACTTCCCCCGAAGGCAAGACAGAATTTCTGCGGATGGCATCCAGAAAACTTGCAGAATTTGAAGAAGAGATCGAAAGAAATAATTATATTGAAGCAGTTGCAAAAGCGTATCGTGTCGGATATGAGGAACTGAAGAAGCTGGTCGTAAAGACGGCGATTCAGAGTGGACAGGCAACACCGGCGGTAAGGCCGAAGCAGACGCAGGATAAGACCGTTCCAAAAGAGGACGGGCATATGAAGTCGCAGAAGATCCTGCTGACCTGGCTGATCGACCATGAAGAACTGTTCCCGCAGATCAGCCGCTATATCACGCCGGAGGATTTTACAACGGATCTGTACCGGCAGGTGGCGGAGCTTTTGTTTGAACAGTACGAACAGGGCGATGTGAATCCGGCAAAGATCATGAACCATTTTACAGAAGAGGCCGATCACCGAGAAGCGGCGTCCCTTTTCCATACCAGGATCAAGGAACTGACGACAAAGCAGGAACAGGAGAAGGCGATCAAGGAGACGATCATCCGCGTGAAGGCGTACAGTATTGAGGAGGCAACGAAGAAGCTGGATCCCACGGACATCCAGGGACTTCAGCGGCTCATGAATGCAAAGAAGGCTTTGCAGGATTTGCAGAAACTGCATATTTCCATCAATTAGGGATAAAATATAAACAAGCAATGAGAGGAAGGACACGACATGGTAGAGAACGTGGCAAAATTTGAAGAAAAATTAAAGAGTCTGGTTGCGCTTGCCAAAAAGAAAAAGAACATTCTTGAAATCGGTGAGATCAACGAAGTGTTCCATGATATGGAGCTGGAACCGGATCAGATGGAAAAGGTGTTCGAGTATCTGGAATCGTCTGGAATCGACGTACTTCGCATCAGCGGAGATGTGGACGACACAGATGATGATCTGGAGATCATCCTGTCTGACGAGGATGAAGTGGATATGGAGAAAATCGATCTTTCTGTACCGGACGGAATCAGTATCGAAGATCCGGTCCGTATGTATCTGAAAGAGATCGGTAAGGTTCCGCTTCTGAGTGCGGAGGAAGAGATAGAACTGGCAAAGAGAATGGCGGAAGGCGATGAGGACGCAAAGAAGCGCCTGGCTGAGGCGAACTTGAGACTGGTTGTTAGTATTGCAAAGCGATATGTAGGAAGAGGTATGCTGTTCCTGGATCTGATTCAGGAGGGAAATCTCGGACTGATCAAAGCAGTTGAAAAATTTGATTATCAGAAAGGCTTTAAATTCAGTACTTATGCAACCTGGTGGATTCGTCAGGCAATCACGAGAGCAATTGCGGATCAGGCAAGAACCATCCGTATTCCGGTTCATATGGTAGAAACCATCAACAAACTGATTCGAGTGTCCAGACAATTATTGCAGGAGCTGGGACGGGAACCCACGCCGGAAGAGATTGCGGAAGAATTGGACATGCCGGTTGAACGTGTGCGTGAGATTCTGAAGATCTCGCAGGAGCCGGTTTCCCTGGAAACTCCGATCGGCGAGGAGGAAGACAGCCATCTTGGTGATTTTATTCAGGACGACAATGTTCCGGTGCCGGCGGAAGCAGCAGCACAGACGCTTTTGAAGGAACAGCTGGATGAGGTTCTTGATACACTGACCGACAGAGAGCAGAAGGTACTCAGACTCCGCTTTGGTATGAATGACGGAAGAGCGAGAACGCTGGAGGAAGTAGGTAAGGAATTCGATGTTACCCGTGAGCGTATTCGTCAGATCGAGGCTAAAGCGCTCCGTAAACTCCGCCATCCGAGCAGAAGCAGAAAATTAAGAGATTATCTGGATTAGAGGACGAGATGGAATTATCAAAGAGACTTAAGGCTGTCGCGGAGCTGGTAACGCCCGGGATGCGGCTGGCAGATGTGGGGACCGATCATGGGTATATTCCTATTTATCTGACCGAGGCGGGTGTGATACCGTCGGCGATTGCCATGGATATTAATAAAGGTCCTCTTGAAAGGGCAAAGGAGCATATCCGGGAGCACGGACTGGAAGGAAAGATCCAGACGCGGCTGTCGGACGGGCTTAAAAACTTACAAATGAATGAAGCAGACTGTATGATCGCCGCCGGTATGGGCGGCGGTCTTGTCATACGGATTCTTTCCGAGGAAAGAGATACGGCAGGATCGCTCAAAGAACTGATTCTGCAGCCGCAGTCGGAGATTGACAGCGTCAGAAAATACCTGACCGAAGAAGGATACCGGATCGTGGCCGAAGACATGGTCTATGAGGATGGAAAATATTATCCGATGATGAAGGCAGTTCCATGCATGGCAGGTGCCGGGGAAATACCGTATTCCGAAGAAGAACTGGAATTTGGACGGGTGCTTTTGCAGCAGGCACATCCGGTTCTCGGACAGTTTCTTGAACGGGAGATGGAAATCCAGAACAGAATTTTATCTGCGCTCGAAAGTCAGGAATCCGTGCGTGCGAAGAAACGTATGGAAGAGATTTCCTATAGAATCGAATGGATCAGGGGAATTCTGAATACGTATTATTAGGAGGTACATAGCGTGATTTGCAGGGAGATAATTGATACCATTGAAAAACGTTATCCGAAAGAATGTGCGATGGAATGGGATAATGTCGGACTTCTGGCGGGAAGATATGAGAAAGAGGTTGGGAAGATCTATATTGCGCTGGATGCGACCGATGAGGTGATTGAAGATGCGGCTTCATGGGGAGCAGATATGCTGGTTACTCATCATCCTATGATTTTTAAAGCGTTAAAAAAAATCAATGATCAGAGTTTTATCGGACGCAGGGTAATCCGACTGATCCGAGAAGATATTGCATATTATGCTATGCATACAAATTATGACGTGATGGGAATGGCGGATCTTGCCGGAGAATTTATGGAGATGAAGGATCCTGAGATACTGGAGGAGACTTACCCGGACGAGGGGATCGGCAGAGTAGCTGACCTGAAGGAAGCGATGACTCTGGAGGAGTGCTGTGGTTTTGTCAAAGAACGTCTGGCACTGCCGAGTGTGAAAGTCTTCGGAGATCCGAAGAAAACGGTGAAGAGGATGGCTGTATCTCCGGGATCCGGAAAGAGCATGATCGGCCCTGCTCTGGCGAAAGGGGCGGATGTGCTTGTGACCGGTGATATCGATCATCATGAAGGAATCGATGCGCTGGCTCAGGGACTGGCAATCATCGATGCCGGGCATTATGGAACAGAGTATATTTTTATAGCAGATATGGAACAGTTTCTGAAAGAGCATTTTCCGGAGGCCGAGATCAGGACGGCTCCGGTCCGTCATCCGTTCTGGGTTATGTAACGATCGGGAAACAGTTTTTTATGTCAATAAGGAGGTGCCGGAAGGTGGAGACGAAGCGTTATCAGGTTGAAATAAACGGTGAGAAAAGAGCGTATCGCGAGGGAACGACGTATCTTGAAATCGCAAAAGAATATCAGGATCAGTATGAGAATGACATTGTGCTGGTATTTGTGAACGAAAAACTTCAGGAGTTGCGCAAGAAGGTGACGAAGGACTGCAGACTTCGGTTTGTAACAACCGGAGAGGAGCTGGGCAATATGGCCTACAGGCGCGGAGTCAGTTTTCTCCTCATAAAAGCGGTCTACGATGCAGCTGGGCATGAAAATGTGAAAAAAGTAAGGATCCATTATTCAGTCGATAAGGGATTTTATTTTACGCTTAAAGGGAACCTGTATCTGGATCAGGAGCTGCTTGACAGAATCGAGAGCAGGATGCGCCAGATGGTGGAGATGGATCTGGAAATCGGAAAGCAGGGAATCCATACCGACGATGCGATCGAAAAATTCCACGAGTACGGTATGAAAGATAAGGAGAAGCTTTTCCATTACCGCCGGGTATCCCGGGTCAATCTTTACAGCATCAATGAATTTGAAGACTATTTTTACGGATATATGGTACCGTCTACGGGATATCTAAAATATTTCAAACTGTTTCTATACGACGAGGGATTCGTGGTACAGATGCCGGAAAAGGAAAACCCGAAGCTGGTTCCTCCTTTTAATCCGCAACACAAGCTTTTTCAAGTATTAAAGGAATCAACACAGGGCGGAGATCGGATGGGAATCGAGACAATCGGAGATCTCAACCATTTTGTGACCAGAGGAGATCCACAAGAGCTGATCCTGGTGCAGGAGGCACTTCAGGAGAAAAGAATCGCACAGATCGCCGAGCAGATCGCCTCCCGGCCTGAGAAAAAGTTTGTTCTGATCGCAGGCCCGTCATCTTCCGGTAAGACCACATTTTCACACCGGCTTTCGGTGCAGCTTCGTGTCAACGGACTGGTGCCGCATCCAATTGCGGTGGATAATTATTTTCTGAATCGCTCGGAAACGCCGCTGGACGAGGAAGGAAAGCCGAATTATGAATGCCTTGAGGCAATCGATGTGGCGCAATTCAATCTGGATCTTCAGGCTCTTCTGAATGGGGAGCGGGTGGAAATCCCATATTTCAACTTCAAGACCGGAAAACGGGAATATAAAGGAGATTACAAACAGCTTGGGGGAAATGATATTCTGGTGATTGAAGGAATTCATTGTCTGAATGATGCACTTACAAGAGAGATTCCGAGAGAGCATAAATTCAAAATTTATATCAGCGCACTTACGCAGCTGAATATTGATGAGCACAATCGGATTCCGACGACGGACGGACGGCTTCTTCGAAGAATGGTGAGGGATGCGAGAACCCGCGGTACTTCTGCAAAGGATACGATCGCGATGTGGAAATCGGTGCGAAGAGGCGAGGATAACAACATTTTCCCGTATCAGGAAGAGGCGGATGTGATGTTTAACTCAGCATTGCTTTATGAGCTGGCGGTGCTGAAGGCTTATGCAGAGCCGATCCTGTTCGGAATTGATAAAAACTGCGAGGAATACCTGGAAGCCAAGAGGCTGCTTAAGTTTCTGGATTATGTTGTTGGGATCGGAAGTGAAAATATACCGCAGAACTCGATTTTAAGAGAGTTCATTGGCGGAGGATGTTTCGAAATATAGAAAATAGGAGTGAGAAAAAGAAACGGGAGGCGTATTGCATTTATTGATGCGATACTGCCTCCCGAAATTCATGACAGAGAACCATATCGTCCGGGAGCGGAGAGCGGAAATCCATCTTGGTTCCGGTAATCGGATGACGGAAGGTGAGGCGATAGGAATGGAGAGCCTGGCGGCCGATCACGGAATAATCCGGATTGTACAGAAAATCACCGGGGAGAGGATGCCCGATGTGTTTCATGTGTACCCGGATCTGGTGGGTCCGTCCGGTTTCCAGCGACAGGGCGGCAAGTGAATACTCTTTAACGGTTCCGGGAACGGTCGTATGGGCAAGCCGTTTAAAATGTGTACGCGCAGGCTCTCCGTTTTCGACATTTACTTCGCGCTCAATGGTGGAGCCTTCACAGCGCCCGATCGGGGCATCAACGGTTCCACATTCGGGAAGCAATCCTTCCACAACCGCGCGGTATTCGCGGTGGATTTCACGTCTGGCAACCATGGCGGACAGAAGCGAAGCGCTGTACATGTGGCGGGCCAGAATCAGCAGCCCGGTCGTATCGCGGTCCAGTCGGTTAATGCAGCGGTAGGTGAAGGGTTCGTTTTTTTGAGAAAAATACCAGGCACAGGCATTTGCCAGCGTATTGTCGTAATTTCCCTGGGAGGGATGGATCGGCATGTTGGCAGGCTTATCGATCACGAGCAGATCCTCATCTTCGTAGACAATGGAAAGCGGAAGCGGAACCGGAAGGATGTTTTGGGAAGAAGTGTCTTCCGTGAGCTGAATGGTCAGCATATCGCCCGGCATGAGAGGATCGTGAATATGTGCCCAGGTTCCGTTTCGGCAGATCCCGTTTTCTGTTTCTTTCAGATGGCGGATGACAGCAGAAGAATACCCATGGGCTTTTAAAAACCCATGGATATGATTGGCATTTTTTGTCTGTAATGTTGTTTCTGTAATCTGATATTCAAGAATTCGTTTCCACATAGAGAAAATGCTCCCTTCTACCTTTGGTAGAACTCACTGATTTTGTCCATCCGCGCGCACATATTGGTGAAGAGCAGATCAACGATTGTGATGGCTGCCATTGCCTCAACCACAACGACGGCACGCGGTACAATGACCGGGTCATGGCGGCCGGTTATGGAGAGAGAGACATTTTCCCCATCTTTATTTACAGACTGCTGTTCACGAGAAATCGAAGGGGTCGGCTTTACGGCAGCGCGGAAAAGGATTCGGCTTCCGTCGCTCATGCCTCCAAGCGTGCCGCCTGCGTGGTTGGTAAGTTTGGTAAGAGCTCCGTTTTCATCGTAACGGAACGGGTCGTTATTTGTACTTCCGTTTGATTCGGAAACAGAGAAACCGTCTCCGATCTCAAAGCCTCTGACAGCACCGATGGAGAGGATGCTCTTCGCAAGATTGGCCTCCAGCTTATCGAATACGGTATCTCCGATTCCTGCAGGCATTCCGGTAATGGAACATTCAATGATGCCGCCGGCAGAATCCTGATCCTCCATGCATTTTGAAAGATATTCGGAAGCCTTTGAAGCATAGACGGCATTGGGCATGTAGAGCGGGTTCTCGAAAACCTGGTTAAAATCATATTCCGCTTCGGGAATCATATAAGGGCCGATTGCCTTTGTGTAAGCATGCACTTCGATTCCAAGAGTATTCAGAATTTTGCAGGCTACGGCGCCTGCCGCCACACGTCCTGCGGTCTCCCGCCCGGAAGAACGTCCGCCGCCGCGATAGTCACGGAAGCCGTATTTGGCATCGAAAGTGTAGTCCGCGTGTCCGGGACGGTATACGTTCATGATATTACCGTAATCACGGGAGCGTTGGTCCTGATTGCGGATCTCGATGGAAATCGGCGTCCCGGTCGTCTTTCCCTCGAATACACCGGATAAAATTTCTGCGGTATCGCCCTCATTACGTTTCGTTGTGAATTTACTCTGCCCCGGTTTTCTTCTATCTAAATAGATCTGAATGTCTTCTTCAGAAAGCGGAAGTCCGGCGGGACATCCGTCGATCACGACGCCGATCCCCTTTCCATGTGATTCGCCCCAGGTTGAGATCTGAAATAATTTACCATAAATGGAACCTGCCATTTGATACACCAAGCCTTTCTTTTTGAGTATGTGAATACGGGAAAAGGATATTCCCAATATTGTTTTTTGATTTGACGGGCGGGGCCTGTCTACATGACAGTATAATGGAAGAAAAGTTGGGACGCAAGCAATCTTAATAATTTATTAAGGAAAAAAGGGAGTTTTGTATTGTATTTGGGAATGAGTTCGTATTATAATAACCACATATTGAGTTTAAAGGGAGCAATTATCTGAATGGGTGATAAGGATATGAAAATGACAGAAGAGAATACAGAGAAGAACGCAGAGCTTATCATGGAAGAGACGATGAAAGAAATCTACGATGAGGTGAACAGGAATGAAGAAGAAGAGGGGGCTGTCCGGCAACATAAAAAAGTGGAAAAAGCGGGCAAAACGAATCGGAAGAAAGCATCGGATCGCTCAGGCAGCCATTTATCTGTGGATGACCTGGGTTCTTCGCAGACCGCAGGTCGGGATAAGAAGGCTGATAAGAAGAATGAAGAAGACACGTTAGAGGTGAAGTACAAGGCACAGCGTGGCCGGAAGGTGAAGAAAGAAAAAAGAAAACCACTTCCGGAGGAGGAATATGAGGAAGAACTCCTGCTGGATGCAAAGGACGGCGAAGAGCTGGAGCCGGTATTGAGTGCGGAAGATGGAGAAGCTTTTGAAGAGGAGTTTGACGACAGCTTCGATGAGGAAGAAGAAACCGATGAGGAGAAGGCTGAGCGCCGCAGAAAGCGGAAGAAGGTCGCAAAGATCGTGCTGGCGTCGATCCTGGGAGTTACAGCGGCTGTTTATCTGGGGTTTGCGTTCTTTTTCATGAGTCATTTTCAGTTCCAGACCACGATTAACGGAACAGACCACGCACTTGAATCCGTCAGCGATGTGGAAAATTACATGAAGGAACAGGTGGCGGGCTACACGCTTACATTGCATGAGTCTGACGGAGATACGGAGACGATCAGTGGCAGCGAGATTGATCTTACTTATAAAAAAAGTGAAGAACTGGAGAAGCTTCTGAAAGAACAGAATGCCTTTTTGTGGCCGATGAGCCTCTGGAAAGCGCCTGAGATCACAGCTTCAATCGGGGTGGAGTATGACAGCGCGAAGCTGACCGGGGTTCTGGACGGACTTGCGTGCATGAAAGAGGAAAATCAGCAGGCACCGGTTTCCGCGATTCCGGAATACAACGGGACAGAATTCGTGGTTAAGAAAGAAGAAACAGGATCTCAGATTAACCGTGAAGTATTTGAGGTAAAGGTCAGCGAATATATTGCCGGTTTTCTTCCGGAGATGGATATGACGGAAGAAGAGTGCTATGTGAAACCGCAGTTTACGGAGCAGTCCCAGGAAGTCATTGATGCATGTTCGGCGATGAATAAATATCTGACTGCAAGTATTACCTATACATTCGGTTCTTCAACCGAAGTGGTCGATAAAGAACTGATCTCACAGTGGGTGAAGGTGGATGGGAATATGGCCGTCACCTTTGACACGGATCAGGTGGCTGAATACATCAAGGGGCTTGCAAGTAAATATAATACGTATGGAAGACAGCGTACGTTTACGGCGGGAAATGGAAATACAGTCAATGTAGAAGGCGGAGATTACGGATGGTCGATTGACCGGGATGCGGAATATGAGGCACTTGTTGCCAGTATCCAGAAGGGAGAGACTGTGACGAAGGAGCCTGCATACAGGACAACGGCGGCGACACACGACGGCCCTGACTGGGGAAATACGTATGTGGAAGTGGATCTCACAAACCAGTATTTGTATTTGTTCGTTAACGGAGCGGTCGTAACCCAGGGACCGATTGTTACGGGACTTCCGAGCAGGGGCGATGCGACGCCGCAGGGAGTTTATTACATTAAGTATTGCCAGAAAAATGCGACGCTTCGAGGACCGAAGCAGCCGGACGGCACATACGAGTGGGAATCACCGGTATCTTTCTGGATGCCGTTTAACGGAGGAATCGGGCTGCATGATGCACCGTGGCAGGCTGCGTTCGGAGGAACCCGCTATCTGACACACGGTTCAAGGGGATGTGTGAACCTTCCGTACAGTGTAGCGGAGACTGTATTTAACAACGTGTCAGCTGGGACACCGGTCGTGTGTCACTATTAAAACAAAATCATATGAAATGAATGGATTCAGGACGACAGGAATGCCGTCCTGATACGTTGAAAGAGGGTATTATGTACGAATTAATAAAAAGAGACGGTCTTGCCAAAAGAGGAAGACTCCACACGGTTCACGGAGTGATCGAGACTCCGGTGTTTATGAATGTCGGTACCGTGGCGGCTATCAAGGGAGCAGTGTCTACAGCGGATCTTCAGGAGATCGGAACGCAGGTGGAACTTTCGAACACTTATCATCTGCATGTGCGTCCGGGGGATCAGGTGATCCGGAAGCTTGGAGGACTGCATAAATTTATGGTATGGGACAAGCCGATCCTTACGGATTCCGGTGGATTTCAGGTGTTTTCGCTGGCAGGTCTTAGAAAGATCAAAGAAGAGGGCGTGTATTTCCAGTCCCACATCGATGGAAGAAAGATTTTCATGGGGCCGGAAGAGAGCATGCAGATCCAGTCGAATCTGGCATCCACGATCGCGATGGCATTTGACGAATGTCCGTCGAGTGTGGCGACAAGAGAATATATTCAGGCTTCTGTGGACCGGACAACGAGATGGCTGGCGCGCTGTAAGAAGGAGATGGAGCGTTTGAATTCCCTTGAGGATACGATCAACCGGCAGCAGATGCTGTTCGGGATCAATCAGGGAGCCATTTATGAGGATATCCGGGTGGAACACGCGCAACAAATCGCCGAAATGGATCTGGATGGGTATGCAATCGGCGGACTTGCAGTCGGTGAGTCTCATGAAGAGATGTACCGCATTCTTGACGCAGTCGTTCCGCATCTTCCGCTTAACAAGCCGACCTATCTGATGGGAGTGGGAACTCCGGCCAATATTCTGGAAGCGGTGGACAGAGGAGTGGATTTCTTTGACTGTGTCTACCCGAGCAGAAACGGAAGGCACGGGCATGTTTATACCAGACATGGAAAATTGAATCTGTTTAATGCGAAATATGAGCTGGATACCCGGCCGATTGAAGAGGGATGCCAGTGCCCGGCGTGCCGGAAGTATTCAAGAGCATATATCCGTCATCTGTTGAAAGCAAAAGAAATGCTGGGAATGAGGCTTTGCGTTCTGCACAATCTGTATTACTATAATCACCTGATGGAGCAGATCCGGGATGCCATCGACGAAGGAAGATACAGCCAGTTTAAGGCCGAAACGCTTCGTGCGATGGAAGAGAAAGAAGACTAAATGATAGTAAAATCAGAAAAATCCGGATGAAATTGTGAAAATCACTTGATGAAATCCAAGTTATTGTGTATGATAGCAATAGCGTTTATGAAGATTTAGGAGGAAGTAACATGAATAATTTAGTAATTATTGCAGTTTATGCATTGTTCTTTGGTGGGCTCTGGTTCCTGTTGATCCGTCCTCAGAAGAAAGAGCAGAAGAGAGTACAGCTTATGCTTTCAGAACTTGAAGTAGGAGATACGATTCTTACAACGAGTGGATTTTACGGTGTTGTGATTGATATTACCGAGAATGATGTGATTGTTGAATTCGGAAGCAACAAGAACTGCCGTATCCCGATGCAGAAGCAGGCTATTATGCAGGTTGAAAAGCCGGGAGCAGCTCAGTAGTGCCGTAAGGGTGAAAAAAGCATTGCATGTTTATGCAGTGCTTTTAAAATATATTAATTGGAAACGTTACCGATAACGTTTCCGGAAAGAGTAAGAGGTGCAGATATGAGAGCAAGTGGTATACTGATGCCGGTGGCAAGTCTTCCGTCAGAATATGGAATCGGGGCGTTTTCAAAAGAAGCCTACAAATTCGTTGATATGCTTAAGAAAGCCGGTCAGCGTTACTGGCAGATTCTTCCTCTGGGACCGACCGGATATGGGGATTCGCCGTATCAGTCTTTTTCAACGTTTGCAGGGAATCCGTATTTTATCGATTTGAATACGCTGGTTAAAAAGGGCTGGCTTAAGAAGAAAGAATGCCGTGCCTGTGATTTCGGAAATGACAGCCGCTATATCGATTATGAGAAGATCTATTTGAACCGTTTTGAGATCCTGAAGAAGGCATTTAAGAGAAGCGGGATCGAAAGCGCTCCGGAGTTTCAGACATTTTGCAAAGAAAACGAGGAATGGCTGGATGATTATGCCCTGTATATGGAGCTGAAGCAGGCGAATGGCGGAAAGAGCTGGAGCGAATGGGCGGATCCATATCGTTTGAGAAATGCTGAGGCATTGGAAGCGTTCAGAAAAGAGCATAAAAAAGGGATCCGTTTCCAGAAGTTCCTGCAGTTCGAATTTCTGGAAGAGTGGAAAGCATTGAAAGATTATGCAAATCATAAAGGTATCGAGATCATCGGAGATATTCCGATCTACGTGGCATTTGACAGTGCGGATGCGTGGGCACATCCGGAATTGTTCCAGTTTGACGAGAACAGAATGCCGGTCGGGGTTGCGGGATGTCCGCCGGACGCCTTCAGCGCAACCGGGCAGCTCTGGGGCAATCCACTCTATGACTGGGCGTACCACAAAGAGACGGGATTTGAGTGGTGGATCAAACGGGTCGCGCACTGTCAGAAGTTGTATGATATTATACGAATCGACCACTTCCGAGGATTTGATGAGTATTACTGGATCCCGGCGGCAGATGAGACGGCTGAATTCGGTCACTGGGAGAAAGGGCCGGGCATGGATATTTTCCGGGCCGTGGAAGAAAAACTTGGAAAGCTCAGGATCATTGCGGAAGATCTGGGCTTCCTTACGGATTCCGTGCTGCAGCTTGTGGCTGATTCCGGATTCCCGGGAATGAAAGTTCTGGAGTTTGCGTTTGATTCCAGAGAACCGAGCGATTACCTTCCGCATAATTATACCAGAAATTGTGTGGTTTATACGGGCACTCATGATAATGAGACGCTTGCGGGATGGTATTGTGAACTGAATGAGAAAGACAAACGCCTTGCACTGAAATATATGGGATATAAAGAACTGGAAGAGCAGGATGCCGTCTGGGCGGTTATCCGCCTGGCACAGGCAAGTGTGGCCGATACCTGTATTATTCCGATCCAGGATTATTTGTGCCTGGGAAATGAGGCGCGGATCAATCAGCCTTCCACGCTTGGCGGCAACTGGATCTGGCGCCTTCAGAAAGAAGAGGTTAGCAAGGAACTTATTAAGAAGATCCGGAAGATGACGAAGCTCTACGGAAGACTGCCGGAATAATTGACGAGAGGACTGTTGAACTTTGGGAATGACGATCAAGGATATTGCAAAGAAATGTGGTGTCGGCATCAGTACGGTATCGCGTGCGCTGAACGATCATCCGGATATCAATCCGGAGACGAAAGAGAGAATTCTGAAGACCGTGGCAGAATCGGATTTTGTGCCGAACAACAGTGCCAGAAATCTGAAACGGACCGATGCGCAGGCGATTGCGGTGATGGTTAAAGAGATTGATGATCCGTTCTTTGCTACTATGATGCAAGTCCTGGAGCGTGAGATACGGAAGAGACATTATGCTTTTTTCATCCGGCATATGACTCGTGGAAGAGACGAGCTGGAGGAAGCGGCCGAATTGATCGCGGAGAAGCGGCTGAGAGGCCTGATCTTTCTCGGAGGAAGCTTTGAGAATAAGATGGACCGCCTGAAGAAAATTAAGGTTCCTTTTGTGGTTTGTACGGCTTCTCTGACTGCGGTTCCAGAAGGAAGACTGGCATCCTGGGTCGCCACAGATGACTATCATGCAAGCAGGGAGATCGTAAATTATCTCTGTGAAACAGGCAATAGAAATATTGCAATTCTGGCTTCGGATAAGAATGACAGCAATGTGGGTTATCTTCGGATGAAAGGGTATGAGAAGGCACTTGAGGAACATCAGATTCCTTTGCGGGACGAACTGATCTGCTATCTGGATGAAACGGATACAGCTTATTCTATGGAAAACGGATATCGGATGATGCAGAAGCTGCTCATAAGAAAATGTGGATTTACAGCTGTTTTTGCAATTTCGGATCTGATGGCAGTCGGGGCGATCCGGGCTTTGCGAGAAGCCGGAAAGCGAATCCCGCAGGATGTGGCGGTTGCGGGATTTGACGGTCTTGCATTTGCAGAGTATTTTGAACCACCGATTACAACGATGGTGCAGCCTGTCGAAGAAATTGCAAAAGAGTCGGTGGTGATCTTATTTCAGATGATTGAAACGCAGAAAAGTTGCGAGGGGAGAATTCTGCCGGCGAAGCTGGTTGTCAGAAAATCGACAGAGAGGGGACATATCTAACAGATAGGTCCCTTTTTCATTTTGTTTGATGCCAAAAACAGAGAGCACTCTAATTTTTGCGCTTTTACGAATTAAAGGCTTGAAACTATGAGGAAAATAGGATATTATAGTGTTTAACAGATTTTGAGGGGACGATGGTCTGACCTCTGAACCGGAGATTAACGGAAGGAATGAATAAGATGAATCTGAATATTGGTGTGATTAAGGGAGACGGAATCGGTCCGGAGATCGTGACCGAGGCAATGAAAGTTCTGGACAAGACCGGAGAAATATATGGTTTCCGGTGTACATACGAGCAGCTTCTGATGGGAGGAGCATCGATCGATGTGCATGGAGTGCCGCTGACAGATGAGACGATTGCGAGAGCAAAGGCAAGTGATGCGGTTCTGATGGGATCGATCGGCGGGGATGCGAAGACATCTCCATGGTACCAGCTGGAACCATCAAAAAGACCGGAAGCCGGCCTGCTTAAGATTCGTAAAGCGCTGAATTTGTTTGCAAATCTGCGTCCGGCAGTTCTCTATGAAGAACTTGCAGCCGCTTGTCCTTTGAAAGGAGAGATAACAGAGGGCGGATTCGATCTGATGATCATGCGTGAACTGACCGGCGGATTGTATTTCGGAGAGAGAAAAACAGTTGAAGAAGAAGGAGTCAGAACAGCTTATGATTCTTTGACATATAATGAGAATGAAATACGCAGGATTGCCGTGAGAGCGTTTGATATAGCTATGAAGAGAAGAAAGAAAGTGACCAGCGTTGATAAAGCAAATGTACTGGATTCTTCCAGACTCTGGAGAAAGGTTGTCGAGGAAGTCGCGGCGGATTACCCGGAAGTGACGCTGGAACACATGCTGGTGGATAACTGTGCAATGCAGCTTGTAAGAGATCCGAAGCAGTTTGACGTCATTCTGACTGAGAACATGTTCGGTGATATTTTGTCGGATGAGGCCAGTATGGTAACCGGATCAATCGGAATGCTTGCGAGCGCAAGCCTGAATGAGACGAAGTTCGGTCTTTATGAACCGAGCGGTGGGTCCGCACCGGATATTGCCGGTAAGGGAATCGCGAATCCGATTGCGACGATTTTGTCTGCAGCAATGATGCTTCGGTTTAGCTTTGATCTTGACAAAGCAGCGGATGCAATTGAAGCAGCTGTTTCGCAGGTACTGAAGGACGGCTATCGTACCGGTGATATTATGTCGGAGGGATGCACGAAAGTCGGAACTGCACAGATGGGGGATTTGATCTGTGAACGGATTCATTAGGAAGTCTTGCTTGGCTGAAGTCAGTATAAAGCATACATAGAGGATATTCAGGAGGATACATAGAAATGAAAAGCGATAATGTTAAAAAAGGGATGCAACAGGCACCACATCGGTCCCTGTTCAACGCATTAGGGTATACCAAAGAGGAGCTGGATCGTCCATTGGTCGGAATCGTCAGTTCTTACAATGAGATCGTTCCGGGACATATGAATCTGGATAAGATCGTGAACGCAGTAAAAATGGGAGTTGCCATGGCAGGAGGAACACCGGTTATGTTCCCGGCGATCGCTGTCTGCGATGGAATTGCGATGGGACATATCGGAATGAAATACTCTCTGGTAACCAGAGATCTGATTGCAGATTCCACCGAGGCAATGGCACTGGCTCATCAGTTTGATGCACTTGTTATGGTTCCGAACTGTGACAAGAATGTGCCCGGACTTCTGATGGCAGCAGCACGAATCAACGTGCCTACTATATTTGTCAGCGGTGGCCCGATGCTTGCCGGGCATGTAAAAGGCCAGAAGAGAAGCCTTTCCAGCATGTTTGAAGCAGTTGGTTCTTATGCTGCAGGCACGATGACAGAAGAAGATGTATGTGAATTTGAAAATAAAGTATGCCCGACCTGTGGTTCTTGCTCCGGTATGTATACCGCGAACAGTATGAACTGTCTGACAGAAGTACTCGGTATGGGACTTCCGGGCAATGGAACCATTCCGGCAGTTTATTCAGAGCGTATCCGTCTTGCAAAGCATGCAGGCATGCAGGTAATGGAACTTTACAGAAAGAATATCCGTCCGAGAGATATTATGACAAAAGAAGCGATCCTGAATGCCCTCACTGTAGATATGGCTTTGGGATGCTCTACCAACAGTATGCTGCATCTTCCGGCTATTGCTCATGAGATCGGCATGGATTTCGAGATCGATTTCGCAAACGGAATCAGTGCAAAGACTCCGAATCTTTGCCATCTTGCACCGGCAGGCCCGACTTATATGGAAGATCTGAATGAGGCCGGTGGTGTCTATGCAGTGATGAACGAATTGAATAAGAAGAACCTTCTGAATACAGAGTGTATGACCGTAACCGGTAAAACGGTGGGAGAAAATATTGCGGGATGTGTTAATAAGAATCCGGAAGTTATCCGTCCGATCGACAATCCATACAGCCAGACAGGCGGCCTTGCAGTATTGAAAGGAAATATCGCGCCGGACGGAAGTGTTGTAAAACGTTCGGCAGTTGTAGAAGAAATGCTCGTCCACGAAGGACCGGCCAGAGTATTTGAATGTGAAGAGGATGCAATCACAGCCATCAAGGGCGGACAGATTCATCCGGGAGATGTTGTCGTAATCCGTTATGTCGGACCGAAGGGTGGACCGGGTATGCCGGAAATGCTGAATCCGACTTCTGCAATCGCAGGAATGGGACTTGGCTCATCGGTTGCTCTTATCACCGACGGGCGTTTCAGCGGAGCTTCCAGAGGCGCATCTATCGGACATGTTTCGCCGGAAGCAGCAGTAGGCGGCCCAATTGCACTGATCGAAGAAGGAGATATCATTGAGATCGATATCCCGAATCTGAAACTGAATGTCAGAGTTTCGGATGAAGAACTGGCAGCGAGAAAAGAAAAATGGCAGCCGAGAGAACCGGAAGTTACAACCGGTTATCTTGCACGATATGCATCAATGGTAACATCCGGAAACCGCGGTGCGGTGCTGGAGATACCGCGTTAAGAATAAAGTACAAAGGGGAATGCACAACATGCGGTTAAATGGTTCTGAAATATTGATAGAATGTTTAAAAGAACAAGGCGTTGATACCGTTTTCGGATATCCGGGCGGGGCAATTTTGAATGTATATGACGAATTATATAAGCATAGTAATGAAATTAAGCACATTCTGACTTCTCACGAGCAGGGCGCGTCTCATGCAGCAGACGGTTATGCCCGCGCCACCGGAAAAGTCGGTGTATGTTTTGCAACAAGCGGTCCGGGAGCCACCAATCTGGTAACCGGAATCGCAACAGCATTTATGGATTCGATTCCAATCGTGGCTATCACATGTAATGTCGGGGTGCCGCTTCTTGGAAAAGACAGTTTCCAGGAAATTGATATCACTGGAATCACCATGCCGATCACAAAATATAATTTTATCGTGAAAGATGTCAATGAGCTTGCAAAGACGATCAGAAAAGCATTTGCCATCGCACAGTCAGGAAGACCGGGGCCGGTTCTGATCGATATCCCGAAGGATGTTACCGCAAACATGGCAGCGTATGAACCGATGAAGATCGAGCCGGTGAAGAAGTACAAAAAAGATATTTGTATGGAAGATGTAGAACAAGCGTTACAGATGATTCGTGAAGCTCAAAAGCCTTATATTTTCGTCGGAGGCGGGGCAATCCTCTCTGATGCAAGTGAGGAATTAAGAGCGTTTGTAGAGAAAGTTCAGGCGCCGGTATGTGATACTCTGATGGGAAAAGGAGCATTTCCGGGTACAGATGAACTGTATACAGGAATGCTTGGTATGCATGGAACCAAAACTTCGAATTTTGGTGTCAGCGGATGTGATCTTCTGATCGTAATCGGTGCGAGATTCTCAGATCGTGTTACAGGAAATGCAAAAAGATTTGCGGAAAAGGCCAAGATCCTTCAGATCGATATCGATGTAGCCGAGATGAACAAAAATGTTATGATTGATTGTGGTGTCGTAGGCGATATCAAGGAAGTACTTACCTTGATCAATGAGAGACTTCCGAAGCAGAATCATGATGAATGGATTCGGAAGATTCAGGAGTACAAACAGAAATATCCACTGACTTATCATCCGGATATTCTGACGGGACCTTTTGTTGTCGAAGAGATCTACAGACAGACAAAAGGGGAGGCACTGATCGTCACAGAGGTCGGACAGCATCAGATGTGGGCGGCACAGTATTATAAATATACCAAGCCGAGAACCCTGCTGACTTCCGGAGGACTTGGAACCATGGGATATGGACTTGGTGCATCCATTGGTGCCAAGATGGGATGCCCCGAGAAAACGGTTGTTAATATTGCGGGAGACGGCTGCTTCCGTATGAATATGAATGAGATCGCCACAGCTGCCAGATATCAGATTCCGATCATCCAGGTGGTAATCAATAATCACGTACTCGGAATGGTGCGTCAGTGGCAGAATCTGTTTTATGGTCAGCGTTATTCAGCGACGGTACTGAATGATGCAGTGGATTTTGTAAAACTTTCAGAAGCTATGGGAGCGAAGGCAATTCGCGCAACGACGAAGAAGGACTTTGAAGCCGCTTTTCAGTCGGCGCTTGCGTGTGACGGTCCGTTCGTAATAGATTGCCAGATTGATTGTGATGATAAGGTATGGCCGATGGTGGCACCCGGAGCTGCAATCAGCGAGGCGTTTGATGAAGGAGACCTGCAGGCAGAAAAACAAGAACAATAATTTTAAAGCAGGAATGGAGGAAAAGACTATGAAAAGAGTTTACAACTTTTCAGCAGGACCGGCAGTGCTGCCGGAAGAAGTGCTCAAAGAAGCAGCAGAGGAAATGCTGGATTACCAGGGAACAGGGATGTCCGTTATGGAGATGAGTCATCGTTCCAAAGCTTTTGAGAAAATTATCACAGAAGCGGAACAGGATCTTCGTGATCTTATGAATATTCCGGACAACTATAAAGTATTATTCTTACAGGGCGGAGCAAGCCAGCAGTTTGCAATGATTCCGATGAACCTGATGAAGAATAAGGTTGCTGATTACATTATCACAGGTCAGTGGGCGAAAAAGGCTGCCGCTGAAGCTGAGAAATACGGAAAGGTAAACCGTATCGCATCTTCTGCAGATAAGACATTCAGCTATATTCCGGATTGCTCTGATCTTCCGATTGACGACGATGCAGATTATGTTTATATCTGTGAGAATAACACAATTTACGGAACAAAATACAAAGAACTTCCGAACACCAAGGGAAAACTTCTGGTAGCTGATGTATCTTCCTGTTTCCTTTCTGAGCCGGTTGATGTGACAAAATACGGCATCATTTACGGTGGCGTTCAGAAAAATATCGGACCGGCAGGTACCGTAATTGTGATCATCAGAGAAGATCTGATTACAGAGGATGTTCTTCCGGGAACTCCGACCATGCTGCAGTATAAAACACATGCAGATGCGAAATCACTTTACAACACACCTCCGGCATATGGCATTTACATTTGCGGAAAAGTGTTCAAATGGCTCAAGAAGATGGGCGGTCTTGAAGTGATGAAAGAGCGCAATGAGAAGAAAGCGAAACTTCTCTATGATTATCTGGATCAGAGTAAGCTATTCAAGGGCACCGTTGAGAAGAAGGATCGGTCTCTTATGAACGTACCGTTCGTAACAGGCAGTGATGAACTGGATGCCAAATTCGTAAGAGAAGCAAAAGAAGCAGGCCTTGAGAACTTGAAAGGTCATCGTACAGTCGGCGGTATGCGTGCAAGTATCTACAACGCAATGCCGTACGAAGGCGTAGAAGCACTGGTTGCATTTATGAAAAAATTTGAGAAGGAGAATCTGTAGTTATGTATAAATATTATTGCTTAAATCCAATCTCAAATGTAGGTCTTGATAAATTCACAGATGAATATGCACCGGCAAGCGATGCAAAGGGAGCAGACGCCATTCTGGTAAGAAGTGCGGCAATGCATGAAATGGAATTTGACAAAAGCCTGAAGGCAATCGGCCGTGCAGGAGCCGGCGTAAATAATATCCCGTTGGAAAAATGTGCAGAACAGGGAATCGTCGTATTTAATACACCTGGAGCAAATGCGAACGGTGTAAAGGAACTTGTGATTGCAGGTCTTCTTCTTGCATCCCGTGATATCATCGGAGGTATTAACTGGGTTCAGGAGAATGAAGAAGATGGAAATATCGCAAAAGACGCCGAAAAAGCTAAGAAAGCTTTTGCGGGATGTGAGATCGAGGGCAAGAAGCTCGGAGTAATCGGACTTGGCGCAATCGGTGTTCTTGTTGCAAATGCGGCAACTAATCTCGGAATGGATGTTTACGGATATGATCCGTATGTTTCTGTAGATTCCGCATGGAGACTTTCCAGAAGCATTCATCATGCCAAAAGCGTAGATGAACTTTATAAAGAATGTGATTATATCACGATTCATGTACCGGCACTTCCGGATACCAAAGGCATGATTGATAAGAATGCGATCGATTTAATGAAAGATGGTGTTGTTGTGCTGAATTTCGCAAGAGATGTTCTTGTGAACAGTGAAGCGATGGTAGATGCTCTGATCAGTGGCAAAGTAAAGCGTTATGTGACCGATTTTCCAACACCGGAGATCGCAGGCGTGAAGAATGCGATCGTTATCCCACATCTGGGCGCTTCTACAGAGGAATCTGAAGACAACTGTGCGAAGATGGCTGTTCAGGAACTGAGAGATTTCCTTGAAAATGGAAATATCAAAAATTCTGTCAATTATCCGTCCTGTGATATGGGCGTGAAAGACAAGACCCGTATTACGATCATGCACAGAAATATTCCGAACATGATCGGTCAGTTTACCGCATTGCTTGCAAAAGACAATGTCAATATCGATGACATGACGAACAAGAACAGCGGTGCATATGCATACACTATGATGGATGTGGATTCTGAAGTCGGTGCTGAGGTTGTGGATGGACTGGAAGCAATCGAAGGAGTACTCAAAGTCAGAGTGATTGAATAGAGAAACGATAAGAATAACAGTGGGCTGCGCAGGATATGCGCAGCTCTTTTCGTGTGAAAGAAGAGTTCGGGCATATATTACAAATATTACAAATTCTACTCTGATTTTTAATATATCTTAAGAAAATCTTCCATTGTATACGGAGTTACTATGCCTTATAATGTAGATGAAAACAAGAAAAAACATAGATATTGTGGGGTAATACGAATGAAGAAGAAAGACATGAGAAGGGCGCGTGCAAGAGCAAGAGCAGCCATAAAACGTAGAAATAAAAAGAAACACGGCAAAGTTTCCACAATCAGTATTCTGGGAGTACTGATGGTATGCCTGGTATCGGCATTACTGCTCAGCCATGGAGCTGTCGCAGGAGGACAGCAGGAAATACCGATTACGCTGAAGGTGGATGACATTTCTGTTGTGCAGGGAGAGGAAAGGCCGCTTCTTACAGCAAAAGCCAGCTGCGACGGAGATGTGGAGACGGTCCTGGATGAAGATACGGGGTATACGATCCAGGATCTTGTGGATGAGTTGAACCGTGGTATCGGCTTCACGCTGGAGTGCGATGGAGACGGAAGTACGGAAGGAAAGTTTCCAATCAAGGCAGAACTTACCAGTGAGATCACCACGCCGCTTTATGCAGAGTGGTTTGGTAAAGTGAAGGTTGATGTTGAGGATGGTGTCTTTGAAGTTAAGAACCAATACGGAGAATGGGATGACAGTCGATTCAAACGCTGGGACGGTACATATGTTGCAAATGATTTTATCACTTATCATGGCAGGACCTATTATTTTGGAGAGGACGGCAAGAAAGTAATTGGATGGCAGGAAATTGCTTCGGCCCGTTATTATTTCGATAAAAAGGGTGTCATGCAGACCGGCTGGTATGAAGAAGACGGCGCAAAATACTATTTTGACGATACGGGAATGATGACGGTCGGATGGCTGACACTGGATGATAATAAGTATTATTTTGATCAGGAAGGTAAGATGCTGACCGGAGAACAAAAAATCGGTGTGAGAAAATGCGTCTTTTCCGAAGACGGAGTTCTGGAATCTGAGGAAGGCGGCGTAGATCCGAACGCACCGATGGTTGCACTCACATTTGATGACGGACCGGGGCCAAGAACTGCTGAGCTGCTGGATGTTCTGGCGGAATATGATGCAAGAGCGACATTTTTCATGCTGGGAACTCAGGTGAGCAAGAATCCGGATACTGTGAAGAAAATGGCAGAGATCGGCTGTGAACTGGGCAATCACTCCTATGATCATACAAATCTGACGAAGCTGGATGCAAATGGAATCCAGAAACAGATGAGTGACACGAACAATCAGCTCGTCGAAGCTTGTGGACAGAAAGCGACGGTCATGCGTCCTCCTTACGGTGCGATTAATGATACAGTTAAACAGAACGCAGGCTTGCCTATGATTCTGTGGTCTATAGATACTCTGGACTGGAAGACGAGGAATACGCAGTCCACGATCGACGCAGTTATGAATAATGTCCAGGACGGAGCTGTCATTCTGATGCATGATATTCATACACAGTCCATTGATGCGGCCATTGCATTGATTCCGAAGCTTCAGGAAGCCGGATATCAGCTTGTTACCATCAGTGAGATGGCAGAGGCGAAAGGAATCCAGATGGAAAATGGCGGAAAATATGGATTCTTCCAAAAAAGTGAATAAAAGGTGTTTGCAGTTTTCTAAAAATGTGGTATCATATAGCATAGTAACGCTTTACAGTGCGAAACTATAGAACGAGAGGTACAAAGAAATGGCATATGAAATAACAGGGCATACTGTCCTTACCGGCCTCCTTGGAAGTCCTGTGGCTCACAGTATTTCGCCAATGATGCACAACGAAGCATTCCGCCAACTGGGGCTGGACTATGCATACCTGGCATTTGATGTCGGGACAGATCATTTGAAGACTGCTGTGGAAGGTCTTAAAGTCATGGGAGTCAGGGGCTTTAACCTTACAATGCCGGATAAGAATCTGATGTGTAGTCTGGTTGATAAGCTTTCACCTGCTTCAGAAATCGGCGGGGCAGTGAATACAGTGGTAAATGATGACGGCGTGTTGACCGGATATACAACGGATGGAATCGGATTTATGCGATCAGTTAAGGAAGAAGGCATGGATATTATCGGGAAGAAGATGACACTTCTCGGAGCAGGAGGAGCTGCGGCCGCAATCATGATTCAGGCGGCACTGGACGGAGTGGCTGAGATCTCCGTATTCAATATCCGAGATGATTTCTTTACACGTGCAGAAGGTATTATGGAAAAATTGAGAGGGCAGACGGAATGTAAGCTAAATCTTTATGATTTCTCAGATCCGGAAGTTCTGAAGAGAGAGATCGCAGAGAGTGTCATCCTTGTAAACGGAACTTCCATCGGAATGGCACCGCGTACAGACCGCTGCATTATAACTGACGACAGTGTATTCCGGAAAGATCTGTTTGTCTTTGATGTGATTTATAATCCGGAGGAAACCCTTCTTCTTAAGAAGGCGAAAGCGGTCGGATGTCAGACAGCAAACGGTCTGAATATGCTCCTTTATCAGGGCGCGGCTTCTTTTGAACTCTGGACCGGGTGTGAGATGCCGGTTGACATCATCAAGGAAAAATATTTTAAACGTTAATTGACAAATCGGTTTGAATTGTGTATTATGGTTTATATGCTGATAAAATTGAATATTCTACTATCGAAATACGATGAAAAGAAGTAGTAGGTATAATGAAGTGTCACAGAGAGTCCTTGGCAGGTGCGATAAGGATACAACGAGTTATATTGAATTCCTCTTGGAGTAGAGTGCTGAATTACTGTAACAGTATTAGTAGGCATCTCCGGAAGCAGCCGTTATCTGCAAGGGTATAACCGGAATAAAGGCGTACCTGTCGAGGCAGTTGCTGTGAAGTAACTGTGAAGTGAGGTGGAACCACGAAGTATGATTACTCTCGTCCTCTGTATGAGCAGAAGACGGGAGTTTTTTATTACCATTGACTCAATAGGAAACTTCGTTTCTGCAAAAGTACGCTTCCCGGTGGGAGCATGTTTTTCAAAATCTTAAGAGACAGAAAGGAAAAAGACTATGATTATTGTATTAAAACCAAGAACAACAGAAGAAAATATTTTGCGAGTAGAAAACATGGTGCGCGCGAGAGGGCTCGAGACGCATACAGTCCGTGGTGAAGAGCTTACCATTATCGGATGTATCGGCGATACGGTCCGCGTTGACCCGCGGCTTTTTGAAGTGGATAAAAGCGTAGAAAAAGTTATGCATGTGCAGGAACCGTATAAACTGGCGAACAGAGCATTTCATCCGGAAGATACGATCGTTGATGTTGCAGGTGTTAAGGTCGGCGGAGGCCATATGGCACTGATCGCCGGACCCTGCTCTGTAGAAAGTGAAGAACAGGTGATCGAGATCGCTAAGGCGGCTAAAGAATCCGGTGCAAATATGCTCCGCGGTGGGGCGTTCAAGCCGAGAACCAGTCCATATTCTTTCCAGGGAATGGGACTTGCGGGGCTGGATATCCTTTGCAAAGCAAGAGAAGTAACCGGCCTTCCAATCGTAACGGAACTGATGTCTGCAGAGTATCTGGATTTATTTGATGAAAAAGTAGATTTGATCCAGATTGGTGCAAGAAATATGCAGAATTTTGATCTCTTGAAACAGCTTGGTAAAACAAAGAAACCGATTCTTCTGAAGAGAGGGCTGAATGCAACATATGAAGAGTGGATCATGTCGGCAGAATACATTATGTCATCCGGCAACCCGAACGTAATTCTGTGCGAAAGAGGTGTACGTACATTCGAAAGCTACACCAGAAACACACTGGATTTACAGGCAATTCCGGTAATCAGACGTTTGAGTCATCTTCCGATCATCGTGGATCCGAGCCACGCAGGCGGAAAATGGTGGCTGGTAGAACCGATGTCCAAAGCAGCGGTTGCAGCAGGGGCAGATGGTCTTATGATCGAAGTACACAACAATCCGGAGTGTGCGCTCTGCGATGGAGGACAGTCTTTGAAACCGGCGAAATATGATACCCTGTTGAAAGAGATCCGTCAGATTGCAGAAGTTGTAGGTAAGAAAATGTAATTGACAGGAGGATAGAACATGAGTGAACCAGGTATCAAAATGGTCGTTGATTTAAAAGAACATAGTTATCCGATATATATAGAAAGGGGAATTATGGGTCAGGCTGCCGAACGGATCAAAGAAGTATATCATGGCAGAAAAGTGATGATCATCTCGGATGACAGTGTGTACGCTTATTATGGAGAGGCAATTAAGAAAGAACTTTCAGGAAGTTTTGAATGCTATGAAACAATCATTCCTCATGGCGAACCGTCTAAAAGTTTTCAGACCCTTCCGAGGGTATACAGTTCACTTCTGAAGGCGAAGATTACCAGAACGGATCTGATTGTGGCACTCGGCGGTGGGGTGACCGGTGATCTGGCAGGATTTGTGGCAGCAACTTTCTTAAGAGGAATTCAATTTGTCCAGATCCCGACTTCCATATTGGCACAGGTGGATTCGTCTGTAGGAGGAAAAGTGGCAGTTGATCTTCCGGAGGGAAAGAACCTGGTTGGCGCATTTTACCAGCCGAAAATGGTTCTGATCGATCCGGATGTACTGGACACTCTTCCGGAACGCTATGTAACCGATGGAATGGGAGAGGTCATTAAATACGGATGCATCAAGGACGCAGAATTATTTGCAAAACTAGAAGAGTACGGCTCTTTCGAGAATCTGAAGGCGCATTTAACCGACGTGATCGCGACTTGTGTAAACATTAAAAGAGTGGTCGTGGAAGAAGACGAATTTGACATGGGAGAACGGATTCTTCTGAATTTCGGGCATACGCTGGCACATACGATTGAGCAGTATTATCACTATGAGAGAGAAAGCCACGGAGAAGCGGTTGCTATCGGAATGTATCAGATCACCAAGATCGCGGAGGAGAAGGGGCTTACGAAAACGGGGGAGGCCGAGAGAATCAAGAATGTCCTGAAGGCTTATGGACTTCCGACAGAAGCGCATCTTCCGCTTCCGGAATTGATCGAGGCAATGAAGCTGGATAAGAAAACAATGGGAAATAAATTGAAGGTCGTGCTGCTTCACGAGATCGGAGATGCTTATGCATATCCGACGAGCATAGAATTTTTCGCGGGAGACCGTCAGGTATAAAAAAAGAGTTCCGAAAGGAACTCTTTTTAAAATCGTGAATTTATTTCTGGTTCGCCATGCGCCCCTCAAGAAGATCGTGAATCTTGTCGGTCGGGTTCAGAACGGAGCTGATCGGGATGTCATGATTCAGAGAATCGATGATCAGTGCGAGGAACTTGCTCATGTCTGCTTTGATAAAGTACGGCTTTGAGTTAAGTTCAGGCGGAAGATACGTCAGGTTGGTCGTGATCAATCCATCCATATAGCCTTTTTCGTAGTATTTGTCGAATTTTCCGAGACCTTCCGTGAAAAGACCGAAGGTGGTGCAAACATATACACGTGCGGCGCCGCGGTCTTTGAGCTGCTTGGTTACATCCAACATACTTTCTCCGGATGAGATCATATCATCGACGATGATGACCGTTCTTCCATGAACATCATCCCCGAGAAACTCATGCGCTACAATTGGGTTTTTCCCATTTACAACGGTTGAATAATCGCGTCGTTTGTAGAACATTCCCATATCTACACCGAGTACATTGGAAAAGTATACGGCTCTGCCCATTGCACCCTCGTCCGGGCTGATGATCATCAGATGCTCCTTGTCGACAGCAAGGTCAGGTACAGCCTTAAGAAGTGCTTTCATAAACTGGTAAGCAGGTGAGAAGTTGTCGAATCCCTTCAATGCGATTGCGTTCTGGACTCTCGGGTCATGTGCATCGAAGGTGATGATGTTGGAAACGCCCATCTGAACCAGCTCATCCAGTGCCATGGCACAGTCAAGGGATTCTCTCTTGGTACGCTTGTGCTGCCTGCTCTCATAGAGAAACGGCATGATCACGTTGATGCGGTGTGCTTTACCGGTACATGCGGCGATCACACGCTTCAAATCCTGGAAATGATCATCCGGTGACATATGGTTCAGATGTCCGTTCACGGTATAAGTAAGGCTGTAGTTGCAGACATCGACCATAATGAATAAGTCTTTTCCGCGGACACTTTCTCCGATGACGGCTTTGGCTTCCCCAGTACCAAAACGCGGACAGTTGTGTTCTGTCAGATACGTGTCAGCTTCGTAAGAAGAAAAAATCGCAGGATCCAGAAAATCATGAAGAGATTCCTTACGAAAAGAGACAATATAATTGTCTACCTTCTTTGCGAGCGGCTCGCAGCTCTTTAAAGCGATAATCTTAAGCGGTGCGATCGGCAGCGCTTTTTCCATAAATTCTATATTTGTCATATGTGCCTCCTGTATTCGAATGTCGCTCATTTCTCCTACTCATTTATACCATTATTTTAGAACTATGGCAAGAAAGAGCTGTAAAAAATTGCAATTTTCGCGGAAATCTAGTATGATAAGAAAGAATAGAAAATGGGGAGCTTTTAATTTTATGAAGCATGAGCATATTATAAAGAGTGTAGAAGAAGGAAGCATTGCCTGGGAAATGGGGATCGAACCGGGAGACAGGCTGCTTCAGATTAACGGAAGTATCATAGAAGATGTATTTGATTATCACTATTATACGAACGATGAAGAACTTCTTATTCTGATCCAGAAGGAAAATGGAGAGGAATGGGAGCTTGAGATTGAAAAAGATTATGATGAAGATCTGGGAATCGAGTTTGAACAGGGTCTGATGGATGAGTACCGTTCCTGCAGGAACAAGTGCATGTTCTGTTTTATCGACCAGATGCCGAAGGGGATGCGGGACACCCTGTATTTTAAAGATGATGATTCCAGACTTTCTTTCCTCCAGGGAAATTATATTACGTTGACAAATATGAGCGATCATGATATACAGCGTATCGTGGATTATCATCTGGAACCGATCAATGTTTCGATTCATACAACGAATCCAGAGCTTCGCTGCAAGATGCTGCATAACCGCTTTGCGGGAGATGCGCTGAAGAAGATTCAGATTTTATACGACGGCGGGATCACGATGAACGGGCAGATCGTATTGTGTAAAGGGATCAACGACGGAGAAGAGCTGGAGAGAAGTATCCGGGATATGACGAAATGGCTTCCGAATCTTCAGAGCGTATCGGTTGTTCCGGTGGGACTTACGAAGTTCCGTGACGGGCTCTATCCGCTGGAGCCGTTTACAAAAGAAGATGCAAAGGAAGTACTTGGCATCATTCACAAGTGGCAGAAAAAGATTTATGAAGAATACGGAATACATTTTATCCATGCCGGAGACGAATGGTATTTGCTGGCGGAGGAGGAACTACCGGAAGAGGAGCGGTATGACGGATATTTACAGCTGGAGAACGGGGTAGGTATGCTGCGCCTTCTTCTGAATGAATTTGAGGAAGCATATGAGCCGCTTGCAGGTGATGGAAGAGAGATCCATCTGTCCATGGCGACGGGCAAACTGGCCTATCCGTATCTGAAGGAGATGCTGGAACGGCTGAAGGCGAAGTACCCGAATCTGAATGTGAATCTGTTTGAGATCCGCAATGATTTCTTCGGGGAGCGGATCACCGTTGCAGGACTGATCACCGGACAGGATCTGATCGCACAGCTTAAGGGGCAGGATCTGGGAGATGCGCTTCTTCTCCCGTGCAGTATGTTGCGGAGCGGAGAGGAAGTATTTCTGGATGATGTGACCGTGACGGAATTATCGGATGCTTTACAAGTTCCGATAGATATTGTAAAATCAAGCGGTCAGGATTTTATAGAAGCAGTATTACAGCAAACGAAAGGGGCAAGATTATGAGTAAACCTGTAGTTGCCATTGTGGGGCGTCCGAATGTGGGAAAATCAACGCTGTTCAACGCATTGGCAGGAGAGAAGATAGCAATTGTGAAAGATACGCCGGGGGTGACCCGGGATCGTATTTACGCCGAGGTAAACTGGCTGGATAAAGATTTTACACTGATTGATACGGGAGGTATTGAACCGGAGAGCAGGGATGTGATCCTTGCCCAGATGCGGGAACAGGCGCAGATTGCGATCGACACGGCAGACGTGATCCTGTTCATGACTGATGTGAAGCAGGGATTGGTAGATGCGGATTCGAAGGTGGCAGACATGCTCAGACGGTCGCACAAGCCGGTGATCCTCGTTGTGAATAAAGTAGATAATTTCCAGAAAATGATGCCGGATGTTTATGAATTCTATAATCTGGGCATCGGTGATCCAATGCCGATTTCAGCGGCAGAGCGGATCGGAATCGGGGATATGCTGGACAAGGTACTGGAGCATTTCCCGGAAAGAAGCGGGACAGAAGAGGAGGACGAGCGTCCGAGAATCGCGATCGTAGGAAAGCCGAACGTTGGGAAATCTTCCATTATCAATAAGCTGATCGGGGAAGACCGGGTGATCGTATCGGATATTGCAGGAACGACGCGAGATGCCATCGATACGGATATTGTGCATAACGGAAGAGAATATGTTTTTATCGACACCGCCGGACTTCGCAGAAAGAATAAGATCAAGGAAGAGCTGGAGCGCTACAGTATCATTCGTACTGTGACTGCGGTAGAGAGGGCGGATGTGGTCCTCATTGTGATCGATGCGGTGGAAGGTGTGACTGAACAGGATGCAAAGATTGCAGGAATCGCACATGACCGTGGTAAGGGGGTTATCATTGTAGTAAATAAATGGGATGCCATTGAGAAAAATGACAAGACCGTGAAGGAATATGAGCAGAAGATCCGTATGGTTCTCTCCTTCATGCCTTATGCAGAAATCATGTATGTCTCAGCCAAAACGGGACAGAGACTTCCGAAACTGTTTGATATGATCGATATGGTCATCGAAAATCAGACACTCCGTATTGCAACCGGTGTTCTGAATGAGATCATGACTGAGGCCGTTGCGCTTCAGCAGCCCCCGTCAGATAAAGGAAAACGACTGAAACTGTATTACATTACCCAGGTCGCTGTAAAGCCGCCGACATTTGTCATCTTTGTAAATGATAAAGAACTGATGCATTTTTCGTATACACGTTATCTGGAAAACAGAATTCGCGAGGCCTTCGGCTTCAAGGGAACTTCGCTGAAATTCTTTATACGTGAGAGAAAGGAGAAGGATCAGTAGGATGGAACGGCTTATTTGTTTGGGAATAGGATATGTGTTTGGATTGTTTCAGACTGGATATATTTACGGGAGAATGCATGGAATGGATATCCGCAAGCATGGAAGCGGAAATGCGGGTTCCACCAATGCACTCAGAACAATGGGTGTTAAGGCAGGCGCGATCACTCTTTTGGGGGATTGTTTTAAATGTGTGATCGCTGTGCTGGTAGTCCGGGGAATCTTCGCAAGCCGGTGTCCGGAAATCCTGCCGCTCCTTTCACTGTATGCCGGATTCGGAGCAGTACTTGGGCACAACTATCCGTTTTATCTCGGATTTAAGGGAGGAAAGGGAATTGCGGCTACGGCTGGTATGATCCTTGTGACGGATCTTAGAATGGCTGCGGTATGTCTTGTGGTTTTTGTGGTGATCGTAGCGGTTACAAGATATGTTTCTTTAGGGTCACTTGTAGTTACGGTACTGTTTCTGGCAGGACTTGTGATCTGTGGACAGATGGGGGAGTTTGGAATGGCGCAGAACTATCTTTTTGAAATGTATGGGGTAGGGCTGTTGTTTACACTATCAGCTTTCTTCCAGCACAGAGCGAATATTAAGAGACTTCGGGAAGGAACAGAGAATAAAATCGGCCTGAAGAAGAAAGAAGCATAGAAAAAGATTAGGAGAATGACAATGAAGAAGATTGGAATTATGGGTGCAGGAAGCTGGGGAACTGCTCTGGCAATTTTACTTTCAAATAATGGACATGATGTGACGGTCTGGTCGATCGACAAAAATGAGGTTGAGATGTTGTCCGAAAAAAGAGAACATACATCCAAACTTCCGGGAGTTGTGATTCCGGATCATATCGTGTTTACCAATGACATTCAGGATGGAATTCTGGAGAAAGATGTAGTCGTGCTGGCGGTGCCGTCACCGTTTACCAGAAGTACAGCGCGTTCTATGAAACCATTTGTGAAGGAAGGACAGATTCTTGTTAATGTAGCGAAAGGAATCGAAGAGAGCACACTTATGACCTTAAGTGAGCAGATTGAAGAAGAAATACCACAGGCAAATGTAGCGGTACTTTCAGGCCCGAGTCATGCAGAAGAAGTTGGACGCAAACTTCCGACGACGGTAGTTGTGGGCGCAAAGAAAAGAGAGACTGCCGAATATCTGCAGAGCATTTTCATGAGCGAAGTGTTCCGAGTTTATACCAGCCCGGACATTCTGGGCATTGAGCTGGGCGGTTCGCTGAAAAATGTCATCGCTCTGGCAGCCGGAATTGCGGACGGTCTCGGCTATGGCGATAATACAAAAGCAGCCCTGATCACGCGTGGAATCGCAGAGATCTCACGGCTTGGAGTGAAAATGGGCGGTAAGATTGAATCATTTACCGGTCTGACCGGAATCGGAGATTTGATCGTGACCTGCGCCAGTGTACACAGTCGCAATCGAAAGGCTGGCTATCTGATCGGGCAGGGCAAGACCATGCAGGAAGCGATGGATGAAGTGCAGATGGTTGTAGAAGGCGTTTATTCTGCGAAGGCAGCGAAGAAACTTGCAGAGAAATATGAGGTCTCCATGCCGATTGTAGAGGAAGTGAACCGCATCTTGTTTGAGGGAAAGAAAGCAGAAGAAGCGGTACGGGAACTGATGCTGCGTGATGGAAGAATCGAACATCCGGCACTTCCATGGGAAGAATAGAAAAAACGATACTTTAGGAGGCGTATGTTTACGAAAGACAGAAGCAGGGAAGAGGATGAGAGAGTACGCGGGGAGATCGTGAGAGTCAAACCGGATTATAGAGCGGGACTTACAGAGGAACAGGTAAGAACACGTGTGGAAAATGGATGGACGAACGAGGAAGTGGCGCCGCCAGCATTGACGACAAAAGAGATTATTCATAAAAATGTATTTACGTATTTTAACTTGATTTTTCTGGTGTTGGCGATCCTCCTTTGTATTGTCGGATCGTTCCGTAATCTGACATTTCTTCCGGTCATTATCGCAAATACAATGATCGGAATCATTCAGGAGATCCGTGCAAAAAGGGTCCTTGAAAAGCTGAACATGCTAAATGCTCCGCATGCGGAGGTAGTACGGGACGGAAATGTGCGGAAAATTGATGCGATTGATCTTGTAATCGATGACATCGTCATTTTCGGCGCGGGCAACCAGATCTGTGCGGACGCAGTGGTGGAAGAGGGAGAAGTCAGGGTCAATGAATCCCTTCTTACCGGAGAATCGGACGAGATTACCAAGCGTCGGGGAGACACGCTGCTTTCAGGAAGTTTCATTGTATCCGGAAAATGCCATGCCAGACTGACCAGTGTGGGAGAAGATTCTTATATTTCCAGGCTGACTCTGGAAGCCGGAGCCATGCCGGAAGGGGAACAGTCTGAGATGATGCGTTCTCTCGACCGGCTGGTTAAAGTTGTGGGAATCGCTCTGATCCCGATCGGGATCGTGCTTTTTGTTCAGGGCTTCTTCTTTAACGGGGAGAGTTTCCGGGAAAGCATTGTATCGATGGTTGCAGCCGTGATTGGAATGATTCCGGAAGGTCTGTATCTTCTTGCAAGTGTGGCAATGGTTGTGAGTGCCATGCGGCTTGCAAAGAAACGAGTACTGCTTCATGATATGAAGAGTATCGAGACTCTTGCCAGGGTCGATGTGCTTTGTGTGGATAAGACCGGAACAATCACGGAAAACAGCATGTGTGTGAATAAGGTCGTGAGAGCGAAGGGGTATGAGGAAGAAACTATGCCGCCGCTTGAAGAGATGATCGGGGATTTTGTGAAAGAGATGGAGGCAGACAACGCCACCATGGCTGCTCTGAAAGAATTCTTTAAAGAGAATTCCGGGAAGAAACCGGACAAAGTCATCCCGTTTTCTTCCACTGTGAAGTATAGTGGTGTCATTTACGGAGAAGATGCCTATGTGCTCGGAGCACCTGAATTCGTTCTGAGAAAGATGTTTTCAGAACATCAGGATAAGATTAATCAATTTGCAGAAAAAGGCTACCGGGTTCTTGTTTTTGCAAAATATGATGGAATTCCGGATGGAAAAGCGTTGACCGGAGAGGCAAATCCGCTGGGATATATTCTGCTTCTGAATAAAGTCCGCAAAGAGGCGCCTTCAACGTTTGCATTTTTTGAACAGCAGGGTGTTGAGATCAAAGTGATTTCCGGTGATAATCCACTGACCGTCTCTGAGACAGTAAAGCAGGCAGGAATTCGGAACGCAGAACGCTATATTGATGCACGGGAACTAAAGACTGAGGAAGAACTGGAAGAAGCTGCCCGGAATTATACCGTATTCGGAAGAGTTGTGCCGGAACAGAAACGCCAGCTTGTGCATGCGTTGAAACGTCAGGGACGTACGGTCGCGATGACCGGGGACGGTGTCAATGACGTACTGGCACTGAAAGATGCGGACTGTTCAGTTGCGATGGCTTCCGGAAGTGATGCGGCGGCACAGGCTTCCCAGGTTGTTCTTCTGGAATCTGATTTTTCCAAAATGCCGGAAGTTGTACTGGAAGGGCGTAGAGTCGTCAATAATATTCAGAGATCGGCCAGTCTGTTTCTGGTGAAGAATATTTTTTCTTTCCTCTTATCGCTGTTCTCTCTGGCTTTCATGATTACGTATCCGCTGGAACCGTCACAGGTTTCGCTGATCACGATGTACACCATTGGTATCCCTGCATTTTTCCTGGCACTTCAGCCGAACAAGGATATCATACGGGGACATTTCCTGACGAATGTGGTTCTGAAGGCGCTTCCTGCCGGACTTACGGATGTGATCGCGGTCGGTGCACTGGTCGTGTTCGGGCAGACATTCGATGTTCCTGCATCGGATATTTCTACAGCAGCGACGATGCTGCTGGCAATTGTCGGATTTATGATTCTTTACCGGATCTGTCAGCCGATGAATCTTTTCAGAAGGGTGATCTGGATAGGATGTGTCGTCGGAATGCTCGGCTGCAGCATTTTCCTTCCTGATTTATTCGCAATCACGGGAATGTCTACGAAATGTATCATGCTGTTTGTAGTCTTCTCCATTGCGACAGAACCGGTGCTGCGCTATCTCACACGGTTTGTGGAGTGGATCAGAGAAGGCTATATCCGGCTGTTTAAGAATCCGGAGAAAAAGAGGGTGTAATGAATCAGACATTTTTGATTTTGACAATATTAGGAATGGTGTTTTTTGGATCAATATATGGAGGCCTGAAAGGAAAAATCGGCAATGGGGTGCTGGTATTCAAAGCGCTTGCCACTCTGATGCCGGTCCTGGCGGCCTTTGCAGGAGTGCGTGCAAATAACAGTATGTCTGGCTGGCTGATGGTCGGGGGAGCAGTTCTTTGCATGGTGGCAGACGTGCTGCTTGAGCTGGTCCTTTTGGCAGGCGTGGCTGTGTTTGCATTAGCTCACCTTTTATTCATTGCAGGATATGCATGCCGTTATGGGATGGAATGGTATACGCTTATTCTTTTTGCAACAGGATATTTGATATTTTTTGTTGGACTTGGAAAGTATCTACCTGAAGCAAAGAAGATGAACCGGAAGAAAATGGTTCCCGATGCAGTTTATCTCACCGGCGCGGCCATATATCCTGCATTTCTCTGTGGAACAGCAGCTATGGCTTTGTCCGGGCTGATTAAAAGTGGATTTTCATTAAGTGCAATACCGGGGGCTATTGGTGGAGTATGTTTTATAATTTCCGATTATATTTTGGCCTGGAGGACATTTACGAAAAGAAAAGAGAGAAAATACAGTCTGATCCTGTTAATATTTTATTATAGTGCGGTGTATTTGCTGGTATGCTGATAAAGTTGTAAGGGGTGCGTTATGGATAGAAAGCAGATGACCAATATCGAAGTGAAGAGAAACAACGGAAACCGTGTGTACCGGTATATATGCAAAAATGGTATTGTATCGAATCCGGATATTTCTTATGCGACGAAGATGAGTTTTTGCCTATAAAATGGATTGCTCTTTTGTGCTCATGTACAGCATAATCTCAGAAAGCAGGGCATACACTGGTATCAGCCGGCAAAGGAGGATACCATATGAATACATTTGACTTATACAAGGACATTGAGACGAGGACAGGCGGGGAGATCTATATTGGAGTTGTGGGACCGGTCAGAACCGGAAAATCCACGTTTATCAAGCGGTTCATGGATGTGCTGGTACTTCCGGGAATGAAGGATGAACACATGAGAGCAAGAACGTTGGATGAACTTCCCCAGTCTGCATCCGGCAAGACGATCATGACGACCGAACCGAAATTTGTCCCGAAAGAAGCGGCTGTGGTCCGTCTGTCAGGGGATACCGATGTGAAGGTGCGACTGATCGATTGTGTCGGTTACATGGTGGAAGGAGCGGCAGGGCATATTGAAAATGGAGACGAGCGGCAGGTGAAAACGCCGTGGTTTGAGTATGAGATTCCATTTACCAAGGCGGCGGGAATCGGAACCAGAAAGGTGATCTGTGACCATTCCACGATAGGAATCGTGATCACGACCGACGGGAGCATCGGTGATATTCCAAGGGAGAATTACCGCCCGGCAGAGGAACAGACGATTCAAGAACTAAAGAGTCTGGGAAAACCGTTTATCGTTCTGGTAAACACCAGAAAGCCTTATAGCGAAGAGGCGAAGAAAGTCGCAAAGGAAATCGAAGAAACGCATAAGGTTACAGCGATGCCGGTGAACTGTGAACAGCTAAAAGAGGAAGACATCCATCATATTATGGAACAGATTCTGTTTGCATTTCCGGTTTCGGAAATTCAGTTTTTCATTCCCAAGTGGGTGGAAATGCTGCCACGAGATCACAAGATCAAGCAGGATATGCTGGAATATGTGCGCCAGGTCCTTAATCATGTCGATGAGATCCGGGATGCGCAGAATGCGGTCGTGACCCCGCAAAGTCCTTACATAACTGAGGCAAAGGTTGGAAAGATCTCCATGGACACCGGATGTGTCGCTGTGGAGATCCGGGTGGATGACGCGTATTATTATGAGACATTAAGTGAACTTACCGGAACCGCGATTACCAGTGAGTATGATCTGATCGGAACGATCAAGGAACTGTCGTCACTTCGAAAAGAGTATGAGAGTGTGAAGGATGCCATGGATTCTGTGAAATTAAAAGGCTATGGTGTGGTAAGCCCCGGAAAAGAGGAAATCCATCTGGACGAACCTGTCGTCATCAAGCAGGGAAATAAGTTCGGTGTGAAAATTCATTCCGAGGCGCCGTCCATTCATATGATACGTGCCAATATCGAGACGGAAATTGCGCCGATCGTGGGGAGCGAGCAGCAGGCAGAGGATTTGAAGAACTATATCAAAGCAGCTGCCCAGTCACCGGAGGGAGTCTGGGGAACGAATATTTTCGGCAAATCCATCGAAGAGCTGGTCATGGACGGGATGCACGGAAAGATTGCGATGATCAACGATGAAAGTCAGGTGAAACTTCAGGATACCATGCAGAAAATTGTCAATGACAGCAATGGAGGGCTGGTCTGCATTATCATTTAACAGGAATATGTGGTTGCACAGATGATTTGGGGTATGTTATACTTTTAGATATCAAATATGCCGGTACCGTTTTTTACAGGTATCGGCTTTGACTGTACGTAAGGAGAAGAAAAGAGGAGAGTATAAATGAAAGCAGCAATTGTTTCAGTAGATACATTGATTTACCAGAAATTAAAAGAGGATGATTGTGCGCCGATCGTCAAAAGGATGCTGGGGCAGGTCAGCTTCCGGACGGAACTGATTCAGCCGGTTCCGAATGACAAAGAGGTGATCCGGAAGGTGCTTGCAAGGATCGCTGATGCGGAAATCGCCGATCTGGTATTGACTATCGGAGGAATCGGGTGCAGGGATGAAGACTGGACACCGGAGGCGACGAAGTCGATCCTGGACAAAGAAATACCGGGCATGGCAGAAGCGATGCGGCTGTATATGGAGAGAACGAGAAAGCGCGCCATGCTGACCAGGGGAGTTGCCGGAATCCGGAACCATACGTTGATCGTGAATCTTCCGGGAAGTCCGAAGATCATCAAGGAATGTCTGGAATACATTCTCCCGGAGATCGTTTATGCGACCGAAGTCGTACTGGGAGAACATGACGATATTAAGGAGTAGCAGATGAAAGTAAGGATATATACCGATGGCGCTGCAAGGGGGAATCCGGACGGACCGGGGGGATACGGGACGGTTCTGGAATATGTAGATACCAAAGGGCAGCTCCATGTAAAGGAATTGTCGCAGGGATATGTGAAGACGACCAATAACCGGATGGAGCTGATGGCGGTGATCGCCGGACTGGAGACCCTGAACCGGCCATGTGAGGTCGAATTATATTCGGATTCTCAGTATGTGGTCAACGCATTCAACCAGCACTGGATCGAAGGATGGATCCGCAAAGGATGGAAGCGCGGGAAGAACGAACCGGTCAAGAATGTGGACCTCTGGAAACGCCTTCTGGAGGCGAAAAAGCCGCATCAGGTTCAGTTTATCTGGGTGAAAGGTCATGACGGCCATCCCCAGAATGAGCGGTGTGACCAGCTCGCGACGACAGCGGCCGACGGAAAGGATCTGATCGTTGACGAGGGACTTTAGACTTTACAAGATAGAAAAAATGTGTTAGAGTGTTTGAGGCAAGTAAGACAGACGTTCGCGGCTGCAGGTGCCGAAAGGCCGCAGGTGAGGAAAGTCCGGGCTTCACAGGGCAGGATGCCGGATAACGTCCGGTGGAGGTGACTCCAAGGAAAGTGCAACAGAAATAAACCGCCTGTCATATGACAGGTAAGGGTGGAAAGGCAGTGTAAGAGACTACCGCCCGTCTGGTAACAGAAGGGGCACATGTAAACCCCATCCGAAGCAAGACCGAATCAAAACGATGTGGCGGCCCGTCACGTTTTAGGTAGGTCGCTTGAACCTGCTGGCGACAGCAGGTCTGGATAGATGAACGTCCAACGACATAACCCGGCTTATCGTTTTGCTTGCCTGTTTATACTGAATTTTTATTTATGGTTTGTCATAGTTATGTATAATGTAGCGGAGAGGAAAGGTGGCTATTGTTAGTCACTTTTTTCTTTTATAAAGTAAATATAGGAGTATGATACTGGAGTGGAGTAAAATGTACGATATCGGAATATGTGATGATGGGTTTGAGATTTGTGGTTTTATTCAAAAGGTAATCAAGGAATATGCAGCAACTCATAACAACTTGATGTATGTGAAAACATGGCATACTGGCGAAGAATTAAAAGAATATCTGGGAAGCGGGAATTCTCTGGATTTGTTATCCGATGGATTTTCTGATAAAGTCAATATCAAAGGGACTGATAGAAGAAAGTCTGGAGTTGGCTATACGATTGCTAGGGGAAAAACCAGGGAAATTTAGATTTGAAAGAGGGAAGGAGGTTCAAAAATGAAAATTCCAAAATAAAATTGTGCTGACTACATAATATCCCCAAAACACAATTTTCTTTTCTTCTTTTCTCTCCTGAAAATTCCCCCAAAATATTTGAATAAATCTGTCAATTAAATGAATTCGAAACAAAATTGGGAAAAGAATTAGAATTTGCAGATAGCATTGGATTCCTTCTGGAAAACCCTACTTTTCTGGACCGGTATTCTGGCTATGAGAACTTGAAGATGCTGGCATCTATTCGGAACCTGATTGGAGAAGAAGAAATTCATGCTATACTGCGAAAAGTTGGACTGGATGCAAAGGCGGAAAAGAAGGAATATCGTAAGTATTCCCTTGGGATGAAACCCGACAAAAAAGCTAATTGCAACAAAATAGTATAGGGAGAGGTATCACTCTTTTGAGTAATATCTCTCCCTATTAAAGGTTGTTTATTTTCCTTACGTTATTTTACAGAATTAATGTTTTCTCCTTTTCTGTCTGTCATATTTTTCTTCGCAGTATTTGCACCGGTACACTTCATTTTCCGGATCGGTCAGGACGAAGATATGATCCAGCTCCTGTTCGATGGAAGTGATACAGCGTGGATTCTTGCATTTGATCACATTTTTGATCTCTTTCGGAAGCGTCAGCGCCTTTTTGTCGACGATTTCTTCATTTTCAATGATATTGATCGTAATGTTGTGATCGATGAATCCGAGGATATCCAGGTCGATGATGTCGATCGGACATTCGATTTTGATGATGTCCTTCTTACCCATCTTGTTGCTCTTGGCGTTCTTGATGATAGCTACACAGCAGTCCAGCTTATCCAGCTTCAGATATTTGTAAATATCCATGCTCTTTCCGGCTTCAATGTGATCAAGAACAAAACCTTCCGAAATCTTACCGATATTCAATGTATTCTTTACCATAGTCAGTTACCTCCTAATCCACATGGATATCAAGCAGTGTCAGAATGAGGGCCATTCGGATATAGACACCATACTGTACCTGCTTGAAATAAGCAGCTCTTGGATCCTCATCTACTTCGACAGAGATCTCATTTACCCTTGGAAGCGGATGAAGCACCAGCATATCCGGCGGTGCGAGTTCCATTTTGGCTTTGTCGAGGATATAGAAATCCTTCATACGGACATAATCTTCTTCGTTAAAGAAACGTTCTTTCTGCACACGTGTCATATAGAGAAGATCGAGGTCAGGAAGCGCCTCTTCAAGACGAACTACCTCAGTATATGGAATGTTCTGTTTATCCAGAACGTCATGTCTTACATAATCCGGAAGACGAAGTTCTTCTGGTGAAATCAGTACAAATTCAATATCATCGTAGCGGGCAAGGGCATTGATAAGAGAATGAACGGTACGGCCGAATTTTAAGTCACCACAGAGACCGATTTTCAAGTGGTTCAATCGTCCTTTCAGAGAACGGATCGTAAGCAGGTCGGTTAAAGTCTGGGTCGGATGCTGATGTCCGCCGTCACCTGCGTTGATGACAGGAATGGTAGCATGCTGGCAGGCAACCATCGGAGCCCCCTCCTTCGGATGCCGGATCGCACAAATATCAGCGTAGCAGGAAATCATGCGGATCGTGTCAGAAACACTTTCGCCTTTTGCAGCAGAACTGGATGCTGCTGAAGAAAATCCCATGATGCTGCCCCCAAGATTCAGCATTGCAGCTTCATGGCTGAGGCGGGTACGGGTGCTTGGTTCATAGAATAAAGTAGCAAGCTTTTTGCCGTCGCATGCATGTGCGTATTTCTTTGGATTTGCCTCGATGTCGTTCGCGAGATCCATGAGTTTGTCAAGTTCTTCGACAGAAAAATCTAATGGACTCATTAAATGTCTCATGTAGGAAACCTCCTTTATTTTTGCCAGAATGACGGCAGGTCTTCTGGAATTAATCTTTATTCTTCACTATCATATAATAAAACAGACCACATTTCAATAAGGATTTTATCTTTTGGTTTTCCGGCAGTTCGCTCTGATTTGGATATTCAGCCAAAGGAAGAGGAATAAAGAACTGGATTTTATAAAAAAAATAGTATATAATGTCCACGCAGGCAATGAATGCCGAAAGAACGAGCGAATGATAGAAGAAAGAACGTACAGATAAGGAGAGAATCCATTATGGAAACATTACTGGAGATGAGGCAGAAACTGGATGAGATCGATACCCAGATTACGGAGCTCTACGAGAAACGTATGGAAATATGCGGACAAGTGGCGGATTATAAGATAAAAAATGGAAAAAAGGTGCTGGACCGCACACGCGAGAATGAGAAGCTGGCGTCCGTATCTGCAATGGCGACGAATGATTTTAATAAAAAGGGAATCAGAGAACTGTTTGAGCAGCTGATGTCCATGAGCCGGAAACTCCAGTATCAGAAGTTGTCCCAGGAAGGCGTCCTTGGAAGACTTCCTTTTATTGAACTGGATGAGCTGAATGTGGAAGGGGCCCGTGTGGTGTTTCAGGGCGTTGAGGGCGCCTATAGTCAGGCTGCCATGGAGAAATTCTTCGGATCAGGTCAGAAGAATTTCCATGTGCCGACGTTCCGGGATGCAATGGTAGCGATCGAAGAAGGAACGGCGGATTATGCGGTGCTCCCGATTGAAAATTCGACAGCAGGCGCGGTGGATCAGGTCTATGATCTCCTGGTAGAATTTGAAAATTATATTGTCGGTGAAGTCATCCTTCCGGTCCGCCATCAGCTTGCCGGTCTTCCGGGTGTGAAGATTTCCCAGATCAAGAGAGTATATTCCCATCCGCAGGGACTGATGCAGAGCGCCAGATTCCTGGATAATTACGGGGACTGGGAGCAGATCAGTGTCGCGAATACGGCGGTTGCGGCGAAGAAGGTGCTGGAGGAGAAGAATCCGGAGCAGGCGGCTGTGTGCAGTGAATATGCGGCAAAGCTTTACGGCCTGGAGATCCTGGAGCAGGACATCAATGCAGAATCCGATAATTCGACGAGATTTATTGTCATTACGAACCAGAAGGTATTTTTGAAACATGCCTCAAAAATCAGCATCTGCATGGAAGTTCCGCACGAAAGCGGATCCTTGTATCACCTGCTTTCACATTTTATTTACAACGACTTGAATATGACCAAGATTGAATCACGCCCGATCGAAGGAAGAAGCTTTGAATACCGTTTCTTCGTTGATTTTGAGGGAAATCTTGCGGACGCGGCCGTCAAAAATGCGATCCGCGGTTTGAGAGAAGAGGCGCTGAATCTGAAAATTCTCGGCAATTACTAGATTCAGAACAGACATATGCTTTGACATTTGCAATGGGAAAGGACAAATGAAATGAGAACGAACGAACTGGTATTATATCGCTATATGGAACATGAAGATCTGCTGCGTGATATGACATTTTTGATCGAAAATGCAGATAATGAGTATTATAATAAAGAAGATCTGAAGGGACTTTTATATGAATGCCTGAATGAAATGATCGAACTGGCGAGCTGTTACGGATTTGAAGGAAATCTGTGGCATAATTTTCTCACTTTACTGCTGGCAAACAGTGAGAATGCGTACAGTACTGCATGCGAGATCGTAGGTGAGATCGAAGGAAGTGTCAATGAGGCAGCACTTCATGATTTTGAAATTTTCAAAGAATTGTTTGATTATGACCTTCACCGGATGGAGAAGGAGATTGGGACTACCTGTATTTACATGATCGAGGATTATCATCACACAAACGGGCACGGAAAAGTCTTTAATAAGAGGATCCGCGACCGCATCTGCGATCTTGCAGGGGCACTTGGACAGGCAGGATCCGCGGAAGAATTCAAGCGGATCATCACCGGATTTTACAAAGAATTCGGAGTGGGCAAGCTTGGACTTCATAAGGCGTTCCGCGTGGAGCACGATGAAGACGGTGTGCAGATCGTGCCGATCACTAACATCGCCCATGTTCATCTGGACGATCTGGTGGGATACGACATGGCAAAGCAGAAGCTCATTGACAATACGGAGGCATTTGTAAGCGGAAGACGCGCGAACAACTGTCTGCTGTTCGGAGATGCAGGGACAGGAAAATCCTCTTCGATCAAGGCAATCCTAAACCAGTATTATGACAGGGGACTGAGAATGATTGAGGTTTATAAACATCAGTTCCAGGATCTGAATGATGTGATCGCGCAGATCAAGAACCGCAATTACAAATTTATCATCTATATGGATGATCTCTCTTTCGAAGAATTTGAAATTGAGTATAAATATTTGAAAGCAGTGATCGAGGGCGGACTGGAAAAGAAGCCGGACAATATTCTGATCTATGCGACCTCCAACCGCAGACACCTGATCCGTGAGACTTTCAAGGATAAGGCAGACCGCGATGAAGAACTGCACACCAACGATACGGTGCAGGAAAAACTCTCACTGGTGGCAAGATTTGGTGTTACCATTTATTTTGGAAAGCCGGATAAGAAAGAATTCCAGAAAATTGTCAAAACACTGGCGGAACGAAACGGGCTTACGATGCCGGAAGATCAGCTCCTGCTGGAAGCAAATAAATGGGAACTGAATCACGGTGGCCTGAGCGGAAGAACGGCGCAGCAGTTCATCGATTATCTGCTTGGTAAGAATTAGGAGTACTTGCGCTTTCGGACAGGACTTGTTATACTAATATGATACTGGAATTATAAAAATCGGATCAAGGAGATCATGGTATGAAATGGAATAAATTCAGAATAGAGACAACGACGGAAGCGGAGGATCTTGTCAGCAGTATGCTCATGGATCTGGGAATCCAGGGCATTGAGATCGAAGATAATATTCCGATGAGTCAGAGAGAAAAAGAGCAGATGTTTGTGGATATTCTTCCGGAGACCGGCGTGGATGACGGAGTTGCCTATATCAGCTTCTATCTGGAAGAAGAGGATGACAAGGAAGCGGTACTTGCAAAGGTTCGCGCTGAACTTGAGGATATGCGTGCGTATATCGAGGTGGGAAGCGGATCGATTGAGGAGTCGCAGACGGAAGATGTGGACTGGGTCAATAACTGGAAGAAATATTTTCATCAGTTCTACGTAGATGATATTTTGATCATCCCGTCCTGGGAGAATGTGAAGCCTGAAGATGAGAATAAGATGATTGTACACATCGATCCGGGCACTGCGTTTGGCACCGGTATGCATGAGACCACGCAGCTCTGTATCCGGCAGATCCGCAAGTATACCACGGAGCATACACGGATTCTGGATGTGGGATGCGGCAGCGGTATTCTGGGGATGCTTGCATTGATGTTCGGAGCCGAATATTCCGTCGGAACCGATCTGGATCCGTGTGCCATCGATGCGACCCGTGAGAACATGCAGGTAAATGGGATCACCGAAGATCGCTATGAGGTGATGATCGGTAATATCATTGATGATAAAGCGGTGCAGGATAAAGTGGGTTATGAGAAATATGACATTGTTGCAGCCAATATCCTTGCGGATGTGCTGGTGCCGCTTACGCCGGTTATTGTGAATCAGTTAAAACCGGGCGGAATCTATATCACCAGCGGAATTATTGATGACAAAGAAGAAACGGTAGTGAATGCTGTGAAAGCAGCGGGGCTTGAGGTCCTTGAGGTGAACTATCAGGGAGAATGGGTTTCTGTAACTGCACGTAAGAATTAGATGGGATGAGTGAGTGATGCATCATTTTTTTGTGACACCTTCGCAGGTGGAAGAACCGTATATCTATGTGGAAGGGCAGGATGTCAATCACATGAAGAATGTCCTTCGGATGAAACCGGGCGAACAGGCCGGGATCAGTGATGGGAATAATCTCAAATACGTCTGTGAAGTGGTATCTTACGAGGAAGGAAGGGCTACACTTCGTATCCTGGAAAAAATGGAGGCGGATACAGAGCTTAGCAATGAATTGTATCTGTTTCAGGGACTTCCCAAGGGAGACAAGATGGAGCTGATCGTTCAGAAAGCGGTGGAACTCGGAGCGGTGAAGATCATTCCGGTCGCAACGAAGCGTTCTGTCGTGAAGCTGGATGAGAAGAAAGCTGCAAGAAAAGTGGAACGCTGGAACAGCATTGCCGAGAGCGCCGCAAAGCAGGCCGGTAGAAGCCGGATCCCGGAAGTGGAGATGCCGCTTTCGTACAGCGAGGCTCTTAAGAAGGCCGCAGAGCTGGATGTGGTGCTGATTCCGTATGAGCTTGCCAAAGGGATGGAGGAGACAAAACGGATCATTCGTTCCATCCAAAGAGGGCAGTCTGTTGGAATCTTTATCGGGCCGGAAGGTGGTTTTGAACAGGAGGAAGTGGAAGCAGCCATCCGCAGTGGTGCAAAAGAGATCACCCTTGGAAGGCGGATTCTGAGGACCGAGACAGCGGGACTAGCGATTCTTTCTGTGCTGATGTTTGAATTGGAAGAGCAGCAGTAGGATTTCATTCAGAAGAGACAGATGGCAGGAAAGCAGAACCGGCATAAGATATAGTGAGGAAGAAGTTAGGAGACGATAAAAATGGAAGTTTATCTGGATAATTCAGCTACGACCAGAGCATATGACAGTGTCAGGGATATCGTTGCGAAAACGATGTGTGAGGATTACGGCAATCCATCTTCCATGCATAAAAAAGGCGTGGAGGCGGAAAAATATGTCCGGGGCGCAAGGGAAACGCTGGCAAGGCTGATGAAAGTGCAGGAGAAGGAAATATTCTTTACATCCGGTGGAACAGAAAGTGACAATCTGGCACTGATCGGAGGCGCGCGTGCAAATCATCGCGCCGGAAAGCATCTGATCACGACGGCGATCGAGCATCCTGCTATTTTGAATACGATGAAATATCTGGAAGAAGAGGAAGGGTACCGGGTCACATACCTTCCGGTTGATATGTACGGGCGGGTGCGTTTGGATGCCTTGAAAGAAGCACTCTGTCCGGAGACGATCCTGGTATCAATCATGTATGTAAATAATGAAATCGGATCCGTACAACCGATCGCGGAAGCAGCAGGAATCGTGAAGTCCTATAACCGGAATATTCTGTTTCATGTGGATGCCGTGCAGGGCTTTGGAAAATACAGGATCTATCCGAAGAAAATGGGAATCGACATGTTCTCGGTAAGCGGACATAAGATTCACGGCCCGAAGGGGATCGGATTCCTCTATATCAATGAAAGGGCAAAAGTAAGACCGATCATTTTTGGAGGAGAACAGCAGAAGAATATGCGATCCGGTACGGAAAATGTTCCGGGTATTGCCGGAATCGCGCAGGCAGCAAAAGAGATCTATACGGGACTGGACGAAAAAGTGGCGCATATGAGGTGGCTGAAGCAGAAATTTATAGAAGGTGTCAGCCAGATCGAACATACAAAGGTTCATGGACTTACCGATGAGACGAGCGCACCGCATATCATCAGTGTGGGAATTGCAGGGATCCGGAGTGAGGTTCTGCTGCACACACTGGAGAGCAAAGGAATTTATGTATCATCCGGTTCTGCATGCTCATCGAATCACCCGTCTGTGAGCGGAGTGTTAAGAGGAATCGGTACAGGTAAAGAATATCTTGATTCCACAGTTCGCTTCAGTATGTCAGAATTTACAACGGAAGAAGAGATTGATTATACATTGCAGACATTATACGATTGTGTGCCGATGTTAAGAAAGTACACACGCCATTAGGAGGAAAGTATGAAGTTTCAGACTTATTTGATAAAATATGGAGAGATTGGAATCAAGGGAAAGAACCGGTATATGTTCGAAGACGCGTTGGTGCGTCAGGTAAAATTCGCTTTGAAAGATGTAGAAGGAGACTTCCACGTATACAAGTCACAGGCCCGTGTCTATGTGGACTGTGAAGGATACTATGATTCCGACGAAGTGACGGAAGCACTTCAGAGAGTGTTCGGAATTGTGGGAATCTGTCCGGTAGTCCGGGTATCTGACCGTGGATTTGATGAATTGAAAAAAGATGTGGTTGCATATATGGACGAAATGTATCCGGATAAAAATATCACATTTAAAGTCGAGTCCAGAAGAGCAAAGAAGACTTATCCGAAAAAATCGATGGAGATCAATTGTGACCTTGGAGAAGCGATTCTGGATGCTTTTCCGGAAATTCGCGTGGATGTTCACAAGCCGGACGTTCTTCTCCGAGTAGAAGTCCGCGAGGAAATCTATATTTATTCGGAAATTATTCCGGGACCGGGAGGCATGCCGGTCGGTACGAACGGCAAAGCCATGCTTCTCCTTTCAGGAGGAATTGACAGCCCGGTGGCAGGGTATATGATCTCCAAGAGAGGAGTCGGACTTGAGGCGACTTATTTCCATGCACCGCCGTATACCAGTGAGCGCGCAAAACAGAAGGTGGTCGATCTGGCGAAGCTTGTCTCAAAGTATACAGGACCGATCAAGCTTCATGTCGTGAATTTCACCGATATCCAGCTCTATATTTATGAGAAATGTCCGCATGACGAGCTTACTATTATTATGAGAAGATATATGATGCGGATCGCAGAGCATTTCGCAAAACAGGATGACTGTCTGGGACTGATTACAGGAGAGAGCATCGGACAGGTGGCGAGTCAGACGATGCAGAGCCTTGCGGCTACAAATGATGTCTGCACTCTTCCGGTATATCGTCCGCTGATTGGTTTTGATAAGCAGGAAATCGTGGAAGTGGCAGAGAAGATCAACACCTATGAGACCTCGATCCTTCCGTATGAAGACTGCTGTACCATTTTTGTAGCAAAACATCCGGTAACAAAACCAAATGTGGAAGTGATCAGAAAATCGGAAGAAAAACTGGCGGAAAAGATTGATCAGCTTTTTGACGAAGCAATTCGTTCGGTAGAGACGATTATCGTAAAATAAAGGAAACAAAGCCTAAAAAATAAGATGAAGGCTCCGGGAAACCTTCATCTTATTTTTAACTAAATATTAAACTAAATATGGGTTCAGGATTTCAAGAATGTGATCGACTTCTTCACTGTCAGCGTGAATGTTGAGATCAATGGGTTTTGAAAGATCCAGACTAAAGATACCCATGATAGATTTAGCATCGATAACGTATCTTCCTGATACAAGATCAAAATCATAATCAAACTTTGTGATTTCATTTACGAAAGATTTTACTTTATCAATTGAGTTTAAAGAAATCTGTACTGTTTTCATGTGAAAGTTCCTCCTTGTTTTGAATTTATATAGATATATTATAGTTTGTATAGAGAATTGTCAAGGAATAAAATGCCAAAGAAAACGATATTTTTTTGTAAAATCTTATAGAATTTGAAGGTGGGAAATGTGATGAGAAAAGCAGCGTTACACAATTTGGGGTGTAAAGTAAATGCCTATGAGACGGAAGCAATGCAGGAACTTCTTGAGAAGAACGGATATCAGATTGTCCCGTTCCAGGATGAGGCGGATATTTATATCATTAATACCTGTTCGGTTACGAATATTGCAGACCGGAAATCCAGACAGATGATCCATCGTGCCAGAAAGCAGAATCCGGATGCGGTGATCGTGGCTGCGGGCTGTTATGTGCAGGCAAGGACCGATGCAGGGGAAAAGGATGAGAATATTGATATTGTCATTGGGAATAATAAGAAACAGGAGCTGATTGGGATCCTGGATGCCTATTTTGCACAAAAAGAGAAGCATCAGCAGATTGAAGTAATCGATATCAACCATACTGCAAAGTACGAAGAACTGTCCCTCACAAGGACGGCAGAGCATACAAGAGCCTATCTGAAAGTGCAGGATGGCTGTAATCAGTTTTGTACGTACTGCATTATCCCGTATGCACGGGGAAGAGTAAGGAGCAGAAAAAAGGAAGAGGTTGTGCGGGAGGTAGAGACACTGGCCGCAAACGGATATCGTGAGGTGGTGCTGACCGGAATTCATCTCAGCTCCTATGGTGTGGATCTTAAGGATGAAAATGGGAAGCAGCAGGAAGACCTGCTCTCACTGATTCGGGCGGTCCATGAAGTGGAAGGTATTGTAAGGATCCGGCTCGGATCTCTGGAACCGCGGATCATCACAGAAGAATTTGCGTCTGAACTGTCGAAACTCAAGAAGATCTGCCCGCATTTTCATCTGTCGCTCCAGAGCGGATGCAATGCGACGCTGAAGCGGATGAACCGCCGGTATAGTGCGGAGGAATACTATGAGAAATGCAGGATCCTTCGGAAATATTTTGATAATCCGGCTCTTACTACCGATGTGATTACCGGATTCCCGGGAGAGACAGAAGAAGAATTTGAGGAATCCAGACGTTTTGTGGATAAGGTGGATTTTTATGAAACGCATATATTTAAGTATTCGAAACGCCGTGGGACAAAAGCAGCGGAGATGAAAGGCCAGATTACAGAGCAGGAGAAGGCCGGAAGAAGTGCTATTTTGCAGGAAATGAATGAAAGAAAACAGGCAGAGTATGAAAAGCAGTGGGTTGGTAAGGAAGTAGAAGTCCTTTTTGAAGAGGTGACTGAAAAAGAAGGACGGAAGATGGTGACCGGACATACCAGGGAATATCTCAGGATTTCTGTGCCTTGTACCGAAGACGGAGAGGAAAGCTGGACTAATCAGATAAAGAAAATTAAAATTGTGGATATTTCACAAATTACTCATTGAATTTTATTACAGATTATATTAGAATGGGTATTGAAGTATTGGAGGTCGTAAGATGAAGAATTTATCGAATACACAATTTTTTCAGGTGGAGGCCGGACCACAGATTCAGGCAAAAGATATCCTTGAGATTGTATATAATGCTTTAGTGGAGAAAGGATATAATCCAGTGAATCAGATCGTAGGATACATTATGTCAGGTGATCCTACATACATCACCAGCTACAATGGTGCAAGAAGCCTTGTGATGAAGGTGGAACGGGATGAGATCGTAGAAGAACTGCTGAAGGCATATATTAAGAACGAGTTATAGGATGATTCAGATTATGCGGATTATGGGATTGGATTACGGTACGAAGACTGTGGGAGTGGCGGTAAGTGACCCGCTGGGGATTACAGCCCAGGCCGTAGAGACGATTGTGCGCAAGTCGGAGAACAAGCTCAGACAGACACTGGCAAGAATTGAAGCACTTGCAAAAGAATATGAAGTAGAGAAGTTTGTGCTTGGTCTGCCAAAACATATGAACAATGATATCGGAGAACGGGCAGAGAAAGCGTTGGAATTTGGTGAGATGCTTCGTCGGCGGACCGGCCTTGAGGTCGTGATGTGGGACGAGCGTCTGACCACGGCATCAGCAGAGCGGACGTTAATTGAAACAGGGATAAGAAGAGAGAACCGCAAGCAGTACGTGGATCAGATTGCGGCTGTTTTTATATTGCAGGGATTTTTGGATTCGCTTGCGATGAAGCAGAACCCGGACGAGGGAGACGAATTGTATGAGTAGTGAAAAACTGGTTTTTACTTATGAAGATAGTGGAGAACAGGTAGAATTTTATATTCTTGAGCAGACGAAGCTGAATGGGAATACGTATCTTCTGGTTGCAGATTCTGAGGAGGACGACGCGGAATGTCTCATCCTTAAGGACACCAGTGCGCCTGAAGATGAGGACAGTCTCTACGAGATCACAGAAGATGAAGTGGAACTCGAGGCTGTATTGAAAGTGTTTGAAGAATTACTGGAAGATGTGGATATCGAGATGTAGCAGCACACCGCGCGCCGGGAACCGGGGCGTAGACTCTTTATTTTACGATATGGATGTACGGACGATACATAAAAATATATGGAGGTGTGACGTTGAAACGAACGAACAATTCTAAATTGAAAATCATTCCGCTGGGAGGTCTGGAAAAAATCGGAATGAACATTACTGCCTTTGAATATGAAGACAGTATTATTGTTGTGGATTGCGGTCTTTCATTTCCGGAAGATGATATGCTGGGAATCGACCTGGTAATTCCGGATATTTCTTATCTTAAGAATAATGTTGAAAAATTAAAAGGTTTTGTAATCACCCATGGGCATGAAGACCATATTGGAGCTCTTTCTTATGTGCTTAAGGAGATTAATCTCCCGATTTATACTACGAAGCTGACCATGGGAATCATTGAGAAAAAGCTGGCAGAGCATAATCTGCTTCGCTCCACCAGAAGAAAAGTGGTGCGCCACGGACAGTCTATCAATCTTGGGCAGTTCCGTATTGAATTTATCAAGACAAATCACAGTATTCAGGATGCATCTGCACTTGCCATTTATTCACCGGCAGGTATTGTGGTGCATACGGGAGACTTTAAAGTGGACTACACCCCGGTATTTGGCGACGCGATCGATCTTCAGCGGTTTGCGGAGATCGGAAAGAAGGGAGTACTAGCCCTCATGTCGGACAGTACCAATGCAGAACGACCGGGATTTACCCAGTCTGAACGTACTGTGGGAGCAACATTCGACCGTATTTTTGCGGAGCATACGAACAGCCGTATCATCATTGCGACCTTTGCGTCGAATGTGGATCGTGTTCAGCAGATTATCAATTCTTCCTACAAATTTGGAAGAAAAGTTGTGGTTGAAGGACGCAGCATGGTCAATATCATTTCCGTAGCGTCTGAACTTGGATATCTGAATGTACCGGACAACACGCTGATCGAGGTGGATCAGCTCCGGAATTATCCGCCGGAGAAGACGACGATCATCACAACCGGAAGCCAGGGAGAATCCATGGCGGCACTGTCCAGAATGTCGGCGGATATTCATAAGAAGATTACCATTATGCCGGGCGATACGATCATTTTCAGTTCGAATCCGATCCCGGGAAATGAAAAAGCGGTTTCCCATGTGATCAATGAACTCTCTGCCAAAGGGGCAGACGTTATTTTCCAGGATGCACATGTTTCCGGTCATGCGTGTCAGGAGGAATTGAAGCTGATCTATTCCCTTGTGAAACCGAAATATGCCATTCCGGTGCATGGAGAATACCGGCATTTGAAAGCGAATGCGAATCTTGCAAAATCTCTGGGAATTCCGAAAGAGAATGTATTTATCCTGAAGTCGGGCGATGTGCTTGCTCTGGATGAGAACAGCGCCGAGATCGTAGATAAAGTTCATACAGGAGAGATTCTTGTGGATGGTCTTGGTGTAGGCGATGTCGGTAATATTGTTTTAAGGGATCGTCAGCATCTGGCGGAGGACGGTATTCTGATCGTTGTTCTCACTCTGGAAAAAGGTACCAATCAGCTCCTGGCAGGTCCGGATATCGTTTCCCGCGGCTTTGTCTATGTGCGTGAATCGGAAGGCCTGATGGAAGAGGCGAGATGTGTGCTTACGGATGCGGTGGAGCGGTGCCTGATGAGCCGCCACGCGGACTGGAGCAAGATCAAGCTTGTGATCCGCGATACGATGAATGATTTTATCTGGAAGAGAACGAAGAGAAAACCGATGATCCTACCGATCATTATGGATGTATAGAAGGATTCATGTGCCCCGCAGGTGTTGCGGGGCATCTGTATGAATGCGTATACAGCTGTATGGACAGGATATCGGTGATGTGCAATACAGGAAGTGAGGAACCACATGATAGTTGAAGAACGTCTGGTGACATACTTACATTCTCTGGAACAGGAGAACAGCGAGATTCTGGAAGAGATCGAACAGGAGGCTTTGCGAGATAGTGTGCCGATCATACGCAAGGAGATGCAGAGTTTTCTGAAGGTGCTCCTTGCGATCAAACGTCCCACGAGGATCCTGGAAGTGGGAACAGCGGTCGGCTTCTCGGCGCTGCTGATGAGCGAATATGCTCCTGAAGAATGTACAATTACTACGATAGAAAATTATGAGAAAAGAATTCCCATTGCCCGGGAGAATTTCAAAAGAGCGGGGAAGGAACAGAAGATCACTCTGATCGAGGGAGATGCCATGGAAGTGCTGACAGAGCTGAGTGGGCCATATGATTTTATTTTTATGGATGCCGCGAAGGGGCAGTATATTGCATATCTCCCGGAAGTGCTCCGAATTCTGGAGCCGGATGGCGTTCTGGTTTCAGACAATGTGCTCCAGGACGGGAATATCATTGAGTCCCGTTTCGCGGTGGAAAGACGGGATCGCACGATACACAGCAGAATGCGGGAGTATTTGTATACGCTGAAGCATCACCCGGACCTGGAGACTTCGATCATCCCGCTCGGGGACGGAACGGCAGTCAGCGTGAAAAGAAATAAAGAGAGGTAGAAGCAGATGGCACGACATCCTGAATTATTGATTCCGGCAAGCAGCCTGGAAGTTTTAAAAACAGCAGTTATTTTCGGTGCAGACGCCGTTTATATCGGCGGAGAAGCATTCGGACTTCGTGCAAAAGCGAAGAATTTCTCCATGGATGAAATGAGAGAAGGAATCGCTTTCGCTCATGAACATGGCGTGAAAGTGTATGTAACGGCAAATATTCTGGCTCATAATTATGATCTGGATGGTGTGCGTGCTTATTTTGAGGAGCTTCGGGACATCAGGCCGGATGCACTGATCATTGCCGATCCGGGAGTATTTGAGATTGCAAAAGAGGTATGCCCGGAGATTGAACGCCACATCAGCACGCAGGCAAATAATACGAATTACGGAACCTATCTGTTCTGGCACAAGCAGGGGGCAAGCCGTGTGGTTTCAGCCCGGGAACTGTCGCTTCGGGAGATCAAAGAGATCCGAAGTCATATTCCGGATGATCTTGAGATCGAGACCTTTGTGCACGGAGCGATGTGTATTTCCTATTCCGGAAGATGCCTGCTCAGTAATTATTTTACCGGGCGTGACGCCAACCACGGTGCCTGTACGCACCCGTGCAGATGGAAATATGCGGTCGTGGAGGAGACAAGGCCGGGAGAGTATCTGCCGGTATACGAGAACGAGCGGGGAACTTATATTTTTAATTCTAAGGATCTCTGCATGATCGAGCATATACCGGAACTGATCGATGCGGGAATTGACAGCTTCAAGATCGAGGGACGAATGAAGACGGCTCTCTATGTGGCGACAGTGGCAAGGACTTACCGTAAGGCGATCGATGATTACCAGAAAGATCCGGAGCTTTACCGGAAAAACATGCCCTGGTATCTGGAACAGATCGTGGGATGCACATACAGACAGTTTACGACAGGCTTCTTCTTCGGTAAACCCGGGGATGAATCACAGATTTATGACAGTAACACCTATCTGCGCGATTACACGTATCTTGGAATGGCAGGGGAAGTACGTGACGGCATGGTACGGATCGAACAGAGAAATAAGTTCAGTGTTGGAGAAGAGATTGAAATCATGAAGCCGGATGGAAGGAATCTGGAAGTGACCGTAGAGCGTATTGTAAATGAAGAAGGAGTGGAGCAGGAAAGTGCACCGCATCCGAAACAGGTATTGTATGTCAAGCTGACCGGTGATGCCGAACCATATGATATTTTAAGGCGAAAAGAAATGGAAATGAATGGGGAAGCATAAGAGAAGCTATGTATCAGGAGGACTTCGGTCCTCCTTTTTGTATCTGAATATAATCAGAAATAAGGACGGAGTTTTTCAATTGCGCCCTTCTCAATACGGGAAACGTAAGAACGCGAAATACCGAGCCGTTCAGCAATCTCACGCTGGGTGTATTCTTCATGATTGTATAGACCATATCGCATCTTCAGAACCAGCTGTTCCCGGGAAGTGAGAGCGGATTCCAGTTTACTGTAGAGAAGCTGAATGTCATTTTTTTCCGAAATCCGTGAGCATGCATCTTCTTCTCTGGATTCCAGAATGTCATAGATCCGGATCTCGTTGCCTTCACGATCCGTGCCCACTGGTTCGTAAAGAGAAATTTCACGATTGGTCTTGCGCTTGCTACGAAGCAGCATCAGGATCTCGTTTTGGATACATCTGCAGGCATAAGTGGCCAGCCGTGCGTTTTTTTGAGGATTAAATGTTGATACGGCCTTGATAAGGCCGATCGTCCCAACTGAGATCAAATCCTCCGGATCATCTTCCAGATATTGATATTTTTTCATGACATGCGCAACAAGACGAAGATTCCGTTCAATCAGAATGTGCCGGGCCTTTTGGTCACCTTCTGCATACTTGCGGAGAAAACAGGCCTCTTCTTCGGCTGTGAGAGGTGGGGGAAAGGACTTCAAAAGCAGCACCTCACAGAGTAGTTATTATAGTGTATGCGGGGACAAATCTGAGCGTGCATTTCCGAAAAAAGATTTCCGGCATTGACAAAACGGATGATTTCCGATATGATGGGGATACATTTTCTAAAGGATTTCGGTTTTCTTTTAGCAAATCAAAGTGACGATCCGTCACAACATTTTCAGAAAAGATTTTTGTACTTTTACCGTCAGGTAAAGGAGAATTTTCATGGGATTTTATACAATTTTATCAGCATCGATTCAGGGAATCAAAGTTGAAATGATTCAGGTTGAGGTAGATGTGGGGAATGGTCTTCCGGTATTTCATATGGTGGGTTTCCTGGCTTCTGAGGTGAAAGAGGCGGCAGAACGTGTACGAACGGCTCTGAAAAATACAGGGTTTATGATCCCGGCGAGGAAGGTGGTCGTGAATTTGTCGCCTGCCAATGTAAGAAAAAGAGGAACAGCGTTTGACCTTCCGATTGCGCTTGGCGTACTCATGGCACTTCAGATCCTGCCCGGAAACAGGCTGAAGAATGCACTGGTGGTTGGAGAACTGGGATTGGACGGAAGTGTTCGCAGGACAGAAGGAATTCTCGCAATTGTAGCGGAGGCAAAAGAAAGAGGAATCAGGTTCTGCATTGTACCGGAAGAAAACATGAAAGAGGCGGTATTGATCCAGGGAATTCATATTCTGGGCGTCAAGACACTGGCGGAGGTCTGCGAGTGGGCCAAAGGGCACAACTGTGCAGTCACAGAAGCGGATTTTACGTCTGATTTTGTTCATGAGGTACAAAAAGCGGACATAGATTATAGTGACATTCAGGGACAGGAGATCATGAAAAGGGCGGCGCTTGTGGCTGTAGCTGGAAATCATAATCTGCTTTTTATCGGTCCTCCGGGGGCAGGAAAAACGATGGTTGCCAAACGAATCCCGACGATCCTGCCGGGTATGACCAGAGAGGAAAGTCTGGAAATCACCAGGATTTATAGTATTGCCGGACAGATCGAAGGGGAGAATCCGCTGATTACAAAGCGTCCTTTTCGGGAGGTTCATCATTCGGTGACCCGGGCAGCTCTGATCGGCGGAGGAATGATCCCTTCGCCGGGAGAAGTGACGCTGGCACATGGAGGTGTGCTGTTTTTGGATGAATTGCCGGAGTTTTCACGCACGGCACTGGAAGCACTTCGACAGCCCCTTGAGGAAAAATGCGTCCATATCGCCAGAAATCAAGGGATTTATTCGTTCCCGGCCGATTTTATGTTGGTGGCGGCGATGAATCCGTGTCCCTGCGGATTTTATCCGGATCTGGATAAATGCTCCTGCTCCCTGTCACAGGTGCAGAAATATCTGGGAAAGATCAGCCAGCCGTTTCTGGACAGACTGGATGTCTGTGTGGAAGCGGCGAAGGTGGAGTATGATGTACTTGTGGGAAAACAGGAAGAATGTACTTCGGAAAAAATGAGAAAAAAGGCGGAAGAGGCGAGAAAAATACAGAAAGAGCGGTTTAAGGACTTGCCAATTGCAACAAACTCGCAGATGCGTAAAGAAGAAATAGAACAGTTCTGCCGCCTGGACAGCCGGGGAGAATCCCTGATGCGACAGGCATATGATGCGCTGCATCTGACGGCAAGGAGTTATTACAAAATTCTGAAAGTGGCACGCACGATCGCGGATCTGGAAGGATCGGAAGTGGTTGAAGAAGGACATCTGGGAGAAGCGATCGGGTACAGGATGATGGATAAGAAATATTGGGTTTGTTAGGAGAAGAAAAATGACAGAATTGTGGCAGGAATACTATCTGGCGAATATATCAGAAATTAGGCCTGGGAAAAAGCGGAATTGGGCGGATCGGGGAATATCTGCTGAATTTTTATATAATATAGAAGAAATCAGTGAAAAAGAGCGCATCATGGCCGGAATCACAGAGGAAGAAAAGCGGATCCTTATGGAAAGCAGGAAGAGTAAGAACTGGAAGGAAGAGCTGGAAAAACTGGAAGAAAGAGGAATTCATTTCCTTGCGTGGGACAGTGACAGGTATCCCGGACGGTTGAAGGAGCTTACAGGTATGCCATATGGGCTATACGTAAAAGGAGAGCTCCCGGAGGAGAATCGAACAAGTGTCGCAATCGTAGGTGCCAGAAGATGCAGTGCCTACGGCGAGAAGATGACATTGCAGTATTCGGAAATACTGGCAGAGGCAGGCGCACAGATCATCAGTGGGATGGCACTGGGAATCGACGGGGCAGCACACAGAGGAGCGTTATCTTCCGGCGGTAAGACCTTTGCCGTACTAGGATGCGGAGTGGATTTGTGTTATCCAAGAGAGCACAAAGGACTCTATACAGATTTGTCTGTGAAGGGAGGAATCCTGTCGGAATATCCGCCCGGTACACCGCCTCTTGCCAATCATTTTCCGGCGCGAAACCGTCTCATCAGCGGCCTTGCGGATGTGGTGCTCGTGATGGAGGCAAAAGAAAAAAGCGGATCACTGATTACTGCGGACATGGCATTGGAGCAGGGAAGAGATATTTTTGCACTTCCCGGACCCGCTGACAGTGCTCTCAGCAAAGGCTGTCACCGACTCATAGATCAGGGGGCAGGAATCCTTCTTGACCCGGAAGAACTGTGTGAACAACTTCACATGATTCCGAAAAATAAGAAAAACGGAATGGCTCAAAATAACCATAAAAATAAAATAATGCTTGAAACTGAAGAGGATTTGGTGTATAGTAAGTGCGATTTGTTCCCGAGAAGCAGAGAGGAGATCCGAAGGCTCACCGGACTTGCTCCGGAAGAATTATCAAGGATTCTGCTCTCGCTTGAATTAAAAGGGTACATATCAGAACGGTCGAAAAATTATTATTTCAGACGAATATAGATTGCAGTGACAGGCATGGAGGAGTATTATGGCACGTTATCTCGTAATTGTGGAATCACCTACAAAAGTGAAAACCATTAAGAAGTTCCTTGGCAGCAACTATGTGGTGGTTGCGTCTAACGGGCATGTAAGAGATTTACCGAAGAGTCAGATGGGGATTGACATTGAACATGATTTTGAACCAAAATATATCACCATTCGGGGAAAGGGTGAAATTCTTGCAAATCTTCGAAAGGAAGTAAAGAAAGCGGATAAGATTTATCTTGCAACTGACCCGGACCGGGAAGGAGAGGCGATCTCCTGGCATTTGATGAAAGCATTGAAGCTTGAAGATAAGAAAGTATACCGGATCAGTTTTAATGAGATCACAAAGAGTGCGGTGAAAGCATCTTTGAAAAATGCGCGCGAGATCGACATGGATCTTGTGGATGCACAGCAGGCAAGGCGTGTGCTGGATCGAATCGTGGGATATAAGATCAGTCCGCTTCTCTGGGCAAAGGTGAAACGGGGACTGAGCGCAGGACGTGTACAGTCTGTGGCACTTCGTATCATTGCGGACCGGGAGGAAGAAATCAACTCCTTTATTCCGGAAGAGTACTGGACGCTGGATGCGATCCTGAATGTCAAGGGGGAGAAGAAGCCCCTTACAGCGAAGTTCTATGGGACAAAAGACGAGAAAATGGTGATTCATAACAAGGAAGAACTGAATCAGATTCTAGCAGGATTGGATGGCGTGCGTTATGAAGTGACCGACGTGAAACGGGGCGAGCGAATCAAGAAAGCACCGCTTCCGTTTACCACCAGTACCCTGCAGCAGGAAGCTTCCAAAGCCCTGAATTTTGCAACATCTAAAACCATGCGGATCGCACAGCAGTTATACGAAGGCGTGGATATCAAGGGCAGCGGTACGACCGGCCTTATCACGTATCTGCGTACGGATTCTACCCGTATCTCAGAAGAAGCAGATGCAAGTGTGAAGGCATACATCGGTGAAGTGTACGGAGAACAGTATGTTACACAGGTAGAAGAGACGAAGAAATCAGACGGGAAGAATATTCAGGATGCTCATGAGGCGATTCGTCCTTCTGATGTGACCAGGACCCCTGCATCGGTGAAGGACTCTCTGTCCAGAGATCAGTTCCGACTGTATCAGCTGATCTGGAAGCGGTTTGTTGCCAGCAGAATGCAGCCGGCCAGATATGAGACGACATCGATCCGGATCGGAGCAGGTGACTATCGTTTTGCAGTGTCTGCTTCCAAGGTGGTATTTGAAGGTTTCCGCCTGGTTTATGTGGAAAGCGATGAAGAGAAAGAAGGAAGCAATATCCTTGTAAAAGGACTGGATGAGAATTCGGTTCTTACGCATGAATCGTTTGACTATAAGCAGCATTTCACTCAGCCGCCTGCGCATTTTACAGAAGCGGCTTTGGTTAAGACGCTGGAGGAGTTGGGGATTGGAAGACCAAGTACCTATGCTCCGACAATCTCCACAATCATTTCCAGAAGATATGTTGCGAAGGAGAACCGGAATCTGTACATGACAGAGCTGGGAGAAGTAGTCAATAATATGATGAAAAAATCTTTCAGCAGTATCGTAGATGTGAATTTCACAGCTTATATGGAAGGACTTCTTGATATGATTGCAGAAGGCAAGGTAGAATGGAAGACTGTGATCCGCAATTTCTATCCGGATCTGGAAGAAGCAGTGGAAAAGGCGGAAAAAGAACTGGATACCGTGAAGATCGAGGACGAGGTTACGGATGTTGTGTGTGAAGAATGCGGACGCAACATGGTGATCAAATACGGACCACACGGAAAGTTCCTGGCCTGCCCCGGATTCCCGGAATGTAAAAATACAAAGCCGTATCTTGAGAAAATCGGCGTTGCATGTCCGAAATGCGGCAAAGACATTGTGCTGCGCAAGACTAAGAAAGGCAGAAAATATTACGGATGCGAGGATAATCCGGAATGTGATTTCATGTCATGGCAAAAACCGTCCACGGAAAAATGTCCAAAATGCGGAAGCTATATGGTGGAAAAAGGAAATAAACTGGTGTGCGGTGACGAACATTGCGGTTATGTAAAAAATAAATAGGAAATTCATTGAGTTCTTGCGAATTGTATGATAATATAGTTTTGCACACAAATTTTTCGCTATTTGTGCGAATAATTTCTACAATAGCCGATGGAGAGGAAAAACCAGAGGTGCAATGCTTTTTGGAGGATAAAATGAGCGTACAATTATTGGATAAAACTAGAAAAATAAACAAATTGCTGCACAATAATAATTCCAGCAAAGTTGTGTTTAATGACATTTGTGAGGTGCTGACAGAGATTCTTCTGTCCAACGTGCTTGTGGTAAGTAAAAAAGGAAAAGTGTTGGGAGTCAGTGCTTGTCCGGGCGTTCCGGAGATTAAAGAACTTCTGAAGGGAGAGGTCGGCGGACACATTGACGAGATGCTGAATGAGCGTCTCCTGAATATCCTTTCCACGAAAGAGAATGTCAATCTTCAGACACTAGGTTTTACACCGGAGATTGTGAAAGGGTATCAGGCGATCATTACTCCGATCGATATTGCGGGAGAGAGGCTTGGAAGTCTGTTCATTTACAAGAAAGATGCCTTGTATGAGATTGATGATATTATTCTCAGTGAATACGGTACAACAGTCGTGGGACTTGAGATGCTTCGCTCTGTGAATGAAGAAAGCGCTGAGGAGACCAGAAAGGAACAGATCGTACAATCCGCAATCAGTACTTTATCATTTTCTGAATTGGAAGCAATCATACACATTTTCGAAGAACTTGACGGCATGGAAGGAATTCTGGTTGCAAGCAAGATTGCTGACCGGGTGGGAATTACCCGTTCCGTGATCGTAAATGCACTTCGTAAGTTTGAAAGTGCGGGCGTGATCGAATCCAGATCTTCCGGTATGAAAGGTACTTATATCAAAGTCGTGAACGATTATGTTTTCAAAGAATTGGACAAGATCAAAAGAGAAAAAATGAAATAGAAAACAGAAGAGAAGGGTATCAGGAGTCTGATACCCTTTTTATCTCTCATTAACATAGATCACAATGAAAGGAGAAAGAAAAATGTACGACGGAGACAGAGCGGTCATTTCGATGATCCACAATTATCTCGAAGGCGGAAAGCAGGACGAGACGGTTTACAAATGCACAGTGATCGAGTATCAGAAAGAGATGGAGCAGCTTCATCTGCGGATGAGCACGGGAGAAATAACCGATATTTCTCTGGATGCAGTCTATGAATGCCGGATTCAGACCCTGAAAGGGGAAGCCGTCTGCAAAGGCGTGATCAAAGAGCGGTATGAGAACAGAGCCGGAATGATCTTGATTTTTCAGATTGTCAATGGATTTTATGAAATAAATATAAAGTAATTATAAAATTAAAAAAGGCATGTTGACAAATAGAAGTCGCAGTGCTATTTTATATCTAGACAGTTTTTAGCACTCAAATTTAATGAGTGCTAACAAAAATAGAAATCAAGGAGGAATTACAATGAGATTAGAACCTTTAGGTGACAGAGTTGTATTAAAACAGTTAGTAGCAGAAGAGACGACAAAGTCAGGTATCGTATTACCGGGACAGTCAAAAGAGAAACCGCAGCAGGCAGAAGTAATCGCAGTAGGACCGGGCGGAATGGTGGACGGTAAGGAAGTGACGATGAATGTGGCAGTCGGCGATCAGGTCATCTATTCTAAATATTCCGGAACAGAAGTAGAACTGGACGATGTTGAATATATCATTGTAAAACAGAGTGACATTCTTGCAGTAATCAAATAGTCAGCCGTATATGGCCTTTAGAAAAGAATTATTTTAAAACAGGAGTGATTGAAATGGCAAAAGAAATTAAATTCGGCGCAGAAGCCAGAAAAGCATTGGAAGCAGGTGTGAATCAGCTTGCTGATACAGTAAGAGTAACATTAGGACCAAAAGGAAGAAACGTAGTTCTGGATAAATCCTTCGGAGCACCGCTTATCACAAATGACGGTGTAACGATTGCAAAAGAGATTGAACTGGAAGATGCATTTGAAAACATGGGAGCACAGCTCATCCGTGAAGTTGCTTCCAAGACAAATGATGTTGCCGGAGACGGAACCACAACAGCTACCGTACTTGCCCAGGCTATGGTAAATGAAGGTATGAAGAACCTTGCAGCAGGGGCAAACCCGATTGTTCTTCGTAAAGGTATGAAGAAAGCAACGGACTGCGCTGTTGAAGCAATCCAGAAGATGAGCAGCAAAGTAAACGGAAGAGATCAGATCGCAAGAGTGGCTGCTATTTCAGCCGGTGATGATGAAGTAGGCGAGATGGTAGCAAGCGCTATGGAGAAGGTTTCCAACGACGGCGTTATCACGATTGAAGAATCCAAGACCATGAAGACAGAACTTGACCTGGTAGAAGGTATGCAGTTTGACCGTGGATATATTTCCGCATATATGTGCACCGATATGGAGAAGATGGAAGCAAATCTTGACAATCCATTCATTCTGATCACAGACAAGAAGATTTCCAACATTCAGGAAATCCTTCCGCTTCTGGAGCAGATCGTTCAGTCCGGAGCAAAACTTCTTATTATCGCTGAAGACATTGAAGGTGAAGCACTCACAACACTGATTGTGAACAAACTGCGCGGAACATTCAATGTTGTAGCAGTAAAGGCACCGGGATATGGCGACAGAAGAAAAGCAATGCTGGAAGATATCGCGATCCTGACAGGCGGACAGGTGATCTCAGAAGAACTTGGCCTTGATTTGAAGGAAGTTACCATGGATCAGCTCGGACGTGCTAAATCTGTAAAAGTTCAGAAAGAAAACACGGTAATCGTTGACGGTTTTGGCGATAAAGATGCAATTTCCGGAAGAATTGCACAGATCAAAGCCCAGATCGAAGAGACAACTTCTGACTTTGACAAAGAAAAACTTCAGGAAAGACTTGCAAAACTGGCAGGCGGTGTAGCTGTTATTCGCGTTGGCGCAGCAACCGAGACTGAAATGAAAGAAGCGAAACTCCGTATGGAAGATGCTCTTGCAGCTACCAGAGCAGCAGTAGAAGAAGGTATTATCGCAGGTGGCGGATCTGCATATATCCATGCAGCAAAAGAAGTTGCAAAGATGGCTGAGACATTGACAGGTGATGAGAAGACAGGTGCAGGCGTTGTCCTGAAAGCTCTGGAGGCTCCATTATTCCATATCGCAGCAAATGCAGGTCTGGAAGGTGCTGTTATCATTAACAAAGTCAGAGAAGCAGAACCAGGAAACGGATTCGATGCATACACAGAAGAATATGTTGATATGGTAAAAGCTGGAATTCTTGACCCGGCTAAAGTTACAAGAAGCGCACTTCAGAACGCAACAAGCGTAGCCTCTACATTGCTCACGACAGAATCTGTTGTTGCAAATATTAAAGAAGATGTTCCACCGATGCCGGCAGGAGGCGCAGGCGGAATGGGAATGATGTAATTCCCGTTTTGAATTATTTGTGAATTTTGAAAACTCCTCGTAAAGAGGAGTTTTCTTTTTGTAGGAAAAGTGATACAATGATAGAAATATACAAAAGGAAATTTGGAGGTAAGATATGGGTGATTATTATACCGAACAACTTGTGAAGCGGAACGCCCCCGCAAGCACGATTCTTGCAAAAGCAGCACTGATTTTGCTTACGGTTGCTTCAGTTGGGCTTGTTTTGATCATTCCGGTTGCTATCATTGCACCAATTATTTTGATTTGTCTGGACGTTTTCTTATTCCGCAGTATGGATGTGGAATTTGAATATCTGTTTGTCAACGGCGCTCTTGATATCGACAAGATTATGGCAAAGTCCCGCAGAAAAAAGGTTTTCACGATGGAATTAAATGAGATGGAAGTTCTTGCACAGGCAGGTTCAGCAGAACTTAGACCGTATCAGGGACTTAAGACAGTGGATTTCAGCTCTGGAAACCGGGATGCAAAGCAGTACGAGATGGTGATCGTTCAGAAGGGTGAAAAGAAGAGAGTGGTTTTTGAACCGAATTCAACGATTCTGGAAGGAATGAAGATGCTTGCACCTAGAAAAGTTTTTGTTTAGGGTTGACATAAGTGTAACATGTATTGTATGATAGCAGTTAAATCACAACAAAAGAAGCGAAAGAGAGGAAAAGGATAATGGGAAAGATTATCGGAGAAGGAATTACATTTGATGACGTACTCTTAGTACCTGGGTATTCAGAAGTGATTCCGAATCAGGTCGATTTGTCAACCTATCTGACAAACAAGATTAAGCTGAATATACCAATGATGAGTGCCGGTATGGATACTGTTACGGAACATAGAATGGCGATTGCGATGGCTCGTCAGGGTGGTATTGGTATTATTCATAAGAATATGTCGATTGAACAGCAGGCAGAAGAAGTAGACAAAGTTAAGAGATCTGAATATGGAGTAATCACGGATCCATTTTATCTCTCACCAGAACATACACTTGCGGATGCTAATGATCTGATGGCTAAGTTCCGCATTTCAGGTGTGCCGATCACAGAAGGAAGAAAGCTGGTAGGTATCATTACCAACCGTGATTTGAAGTTTGAAGAGGATTTTTCCAAGAAGATTAAAGAATCCATGACTTCGGAAGGGCTGATCACAGCACCGGAGGGCATTACCCTGGAAGAGGCTAAAAAGATTCTTGCGAAAGCACGCAAGGAGAAGCTTCCGATCGTGGATAAGGATTTCAATCTGAAAGGCCTGATCACGATTAAAGATATTGAGAAGCAGATCAAGTATCCGCTTTCTGCGAAAGATGCCAAAGGACGTCTTCTTTGCGGAGCAGCGATTGGTATTACTGCAAACTGTCTGGAAAGAGCGGAAGCACTCGTGAAGGCACATGTTGATGTTGTCGTGCTAGATTCTGCGCATGGACATTCTGCAAACGTGATCCGGACTGTCAAGATGATCAAAGAGGCATTCCCGGAACTTCAGGTTATTGCGGGAAATGTAGCTACAGGCGAAGCAACAAGAGCTCTGATCGAAGCAGGAGCCGACGCTGTCAAAGTAGGTATCGGTCCTGGATCAATCTGTACTACACGTGTCGTTGCAGGTATCGGTGTACCGCAGATCACAGCGGTTATGGATTGCTATGAAGCTGCAAAAGAATATGGGGTTCCGATCATTGCTGATGGTGGTATCAAGTACTCAGGAGATATGACAAAGGCAATTGCGGCAGGTGCGAATGTATGTATGATGGGAAGTATCTTTGCAGGATGCGATGAAAGCCCGGGAACATTCGAATTATATCAGGGAAGAAAATATAAAGTATACCGCGGCATGGGTTCTATTGCTGCTATGGAAAACGGAAGCAAGGACAGATACTTCCAGACGGATGCTAAAAAGCTGGTTCCGGAGGGAGTAGAAGGACGTGTGGCGTATAAAGGTTCTGTAGAAGACACCGTATTCCAGCTTATGGGCGGTCTGCGTTCCGGTATGGGATACTGTGGTGCTGCGGATATCGAGACACTGAAGACGACCGGAAGATTTGTGAAGATTTCTTCGGCTTCATTAAAGGAAAGTCATCCACATGATATCCATATTACTAAAGAAGCTCCGAACTACAGTGTAGATGAATAAAATGAGATGCCTCGGTGATGCCGGGGCATCTTTTATGTCTGTGCTTCAAAGGCTTAAGAAAAAAATAATGAAATATTCTGCTTTTGTTCGAAGGAAATATGGTAAAGTAAAAGAATGAAGCTATAGAAAAAAGGTAGGGGCAGGAATGTTCGGCAAGAGACGAAAGAGAAGAAGAAAAGAGAAGATATACAGGAACAGAGAAAGAGGATATACAAAGAAGCAGCAGATTCGGCTGCGGCACTATCTGAAGCTGGGCGTAGTTATCCTTGTTTTACTGATTTTGATTCTTTCTGTGATACGAATTGCAGGATGTATCCGCTCCGGGAAGTACTGGGAAAAAGAGGATGCAAAAATCGATGCGACAAAACCGGATATTGATGTGGAACTTTTGACTGTAAATGAATACTCCAGACCGGGGACGGAGACGGGAGAGATCCAGGGAATTGTGATCCACTATACGGCAAATCCCGGTGCAACGGCCATGCAGAACAGAGACTATTTTGAGGGCCTCAAAGATACGCATACCACGAAGGCAAGCAGTCATTTCATCGTTGGATTGGATGGAGAAATCGTGCAGTGTATCCCGACCTGGGAAGTGGCTTATGCCTCGAATTCGCGAAATGCAGATACAGTTTCGATCGAATGCTGCCATTCCGATGAGAGCGGGATGTTCAATGAGAAGACATATCGTTCCATGGTACAGCTCACGGCGTGGCTCTGCGAGAAGTTCGGGTTGGATGAAAATGACGTGATCCGACATTATGATGTGACCGGGAAAAACTGTCCGAAATATTTTGTGGAAAATGAAGATGCATGGGAACAGTTTAAGCTTGATGTGAAGACTGCGCTTGCAACTCCGAAAGAAGAATAATAAGATATTTGGGTTGATAAGAAATAATAAATTCTGTTATACTGAATCCATACATATGTACAGTGGTACAAGACAGGAAATGAGGAATACAATGAAGAATATGAATAAAAAAATGTTGGATTATAATATTGTTTTGATTGGATTTATGGGCGCAGGGAAAAGTACAGTTTCCGCTTACCTGAATAAAGAGTATGGTATGGAAGTGATCGAGATGGATCAGGTGATCGCAGAGCGTGAGAAGATGAGTATATCCGATATTTTTGCCGTACACGGAGAAGAATATTTTCGCAATCTGGAGACGAATCTTCTGATTGAGATGCAGTCTCAGACGAACAAAGTTATTTCCTGTGGCGGCGGTGTTGCCATGAGAGACCGCAACGTGAAAGAGATGAAGAAAAATGGAAGAGTTGTTCTACTTACGGCAGCCCCGGAGACGATTCTGGAGCGCGTGAAAGACAGTGATGACCGTCCCCTTTTGAATGGGCACAAAGATGTAGATTATATCGGCGGCCTGATGGAAGTGCGAAGACCCAAATACGAAGCAGCTTCAGATATCGTTGTAAGCACGGACCAGAAACGTGTTTCAGAGATCTGTGAAGAGATGATGCAGAAATTGAAGGAAATGGATGAGAAAGATGTTTAATATGTTTTACCCGGATGATTATGTGGCATCAACTTATGTGATTGATTTTGACAAGTTATATACAGAGGGTTACCGGGGGCTGATTTTTGATATTGATAACACACTGGTTCCTCACGGCGCACCGGCCGACCAGCGAGCTATCCGACTGTTTGAAACGCTGAGAAGGATTGGATTTGATACTTGTCTGATTTCGAATAATCAAGAGCCGAGAGTGAAGCCTTTTGCGGAGAAAGTGGGAAGTAAATATGTCTATAATGCGCATAAACCTTCTACAAAGAATTACAAGAAAGCAATGGAACTGATGAGCACGGATGAGAAGAATACCATTTTCATCGGAGATCAGTTATTTACAGATGTATGGGGAGCAAAACGCACCGGAATCGAAAGCATACTTGTGAAGCCGATACATCCAAAAGAAGAAATTCAGATTGTTCTGAAACGTTATCTTGAAAAAATTGTTCTATATTTTTATAAAAGAGACAAAAAAAGAAACAGATAATAGAAAACAGCAAAGGAGTCTGCAGGAAGCAGGCTCTTTTGTTTTGCGTGTGTCCAGCGAAGCTGGACCACACTTGCCGGTGCAAGTCCGGTCACGGTAATCGCCAGTGAGCCGTGTAGCTAAACTCGGTGCGTTGTAGTAATACAGGGTGCTAAATGAGGGGCGGATGAAAGGTTCATCCGCCTACTCTACCAGAACTGAAGTTTCACCGGATAAAATACGGCCTTCGTATGTTACAAAAATAATATAGACAATATGTATAATTTTTATAGTATTTTTCTATAATTTATGTTATTGTAAAATAAAAAGGAAAGGTGGTAGGGTTTATGAATTTAAATCAGTTGTATTATTTTGCAACTCTGGCTCAGGTGGAACACTACACAAAGGCAGCTGAGATGCTTTCCATTACGCAGCCGAGTTTAAGCCATGCCATCAGTATGCTGGAACAGGAACTGGGAACCACTCTTTTTGAAAAGCGCGGAAGAAATGTTGCCCTGACAAAGTATGGAAAAGTATTTCGCGAATATGTGCAGGAATCGCTTTCTATTCTGGATTCAGGCGTCAAAAAGATGAAGGCTCTCACAAGTGAAACGAGTGGAATGATTGATTTGGCGTACATTTATACACTTGGAAGTGTTTTTGTACCACAGCTGGTCGGAGGTTTTTTAAATCGGCATGAAGGATGGGATGTGGAGTTCCATTTTCATGCAGGCAGTACGACAGATATTATCAAGGGACTAAAAGAAGAAAAGTATGATCTTGCACTTTGCTCGGGTAAAGAAGATGAACCGGAAGTTGTTTTCATACCTGTAGGTACGGAAAAATTAGTGGTTGTTGTACCCAAAGATCATGAATTGGCCGGCAGAGGAGCGATCACACTGGCAGAGACAGTGAAATATCCGCATATCTGTTTCCCGAAATCCTGTGGACTTCGTCTGATTATTGATGATCTTTTTGAAAAATCGAGTGGAATGCCGGAGATAGCTTACGAAATACTGGAAGACAATTCTATGGCAGGTCTTGTGGCACAGGGATTTGGAATTGCTGTAATGCCGGAAATACCGCTTTTAAAAAGTCTGGCTGTGGATGTATTGGAAATCAAAGAACCTTCTTACGAACGGTTTGTTTATATGGCGATAATGAAGAACAAGTATTTAGCTCCTATTGTAAAGCATTTTGCAGATTATGTGGAGAAATGCTACAAAGAGGAGGTTTCCAAGTGAGTGAGAGTCAGGTTGCCCGAATTGTCATTCTGTGATATATTTGTGTGTGACAGGAGGGAGAAGAATGAAGCCGCTTGAAATCAGAAATATAAGAATCGGAGAAGGAATCCCTAAAATATGTGTGCCGATCGTCGGGAAAACGAAGGAGGAGATACTGGGTGAAGCCGGAAAGCTTTCAGAAGTCCCGGCAGATATCGCGGAGTGGAGAGCAGACTGGTATGAGGACGTATTTGATGTGGAGAAGGTGAAAGAAGTTTTGAAGGAACTTCGTGCAATACTGAACGAAACACCGCTCCTTTTTACAATACGAACAGCAAAAGAAGGAGGAGAGAAGGATATCACACCGGAAATGTATGCGATGCTGAATTCAGAAGCAGCAAAAACGAAAGATGCAGATCTGATCGATGTGGAAGCGTTTCTGGACGCAGATCTGGTTCCGGGCCTGATTGAAGAAATTCACCGGTGTCATGGAAAGGTTATTGCATCCAACCATGATTTCGAAAAGACACCAAAGAAGGATGAGATCGTTCGGAGACTCTGTGCCATGCAGGAAGCGGGAGCAGATATCCTGAAGATCGCTGTTATGCCACAAAGCAGGGGAGATGTTATGACCCTTATGGAAGCAACGGTTGAGATGCACGAAAAGTACGCCGATCGTCCGATCGTTTCGATGTCCATGGGAGGCATAGGTGGTATCAGCCGGATCTGCGGAGAAATGTCCGGTTCAGCTATGACATTCGGTACAGCAGGAAAGGCATCGGCACCCGGGCAGATGAACGCAAGGGATCTGAGTAAAATTCTGAAAGTACTGCATGAAAATATGTAAAAGTTGCAACTGTTCATAAAAATACAAAAGTTTCGGTTGAAAAATACAGAGATTTATTATAGAATTATTAAAGTGAATGATTTAAGATGAAAAAGGAATGCCGTAGAGCATATATTAAGGAGGAAGTATACAATGGCAGTAAAATCAGCTGGTGAATTCAGAAATGGTATGACGCTGGAAATTGAAGGCAATGTATATCAGGTACTTGAGTTCTTACATGTAAAACCAGGAAAAGGTGCAGCTTTCGTTCGTACGAAGCTTAAAAACATCATCAATGGCGGTGTGGTAGAAAGAACATTCCGTCCGACAGAGACATTTGAGGAAGCATTTATCGAGAGAAAGAATATGCAGTATCTCTACAACGACGGAGATTTGTATTATTTTATGGACAACGAGACCTATGATCAGATTGCCATTAACGCAGAAACTGTTGGCGATTCCATGAAGTTTGTGAAAGAGAATGAGAACGTTACGATCAGCTCTTATCAGGGAAGTCCTTTCGCAATTGAGCCGCCGTTTACTGTAGAACTTGAGATTACAGAGACAGAGCCAGGCGTAAAGGGAAATACTGCTACGGGTGCTACGAAACCGGCTACTGTTGAGACTGGTGCACAGGTTATGGTTCCGTTGTTTGTCGATCAGGGTGAAAGAATTAAGATTGATACTCGTACAGGAGAGTATTTATCCAGAGCATAGGTTGAAGGATAGAAAGTACAGATATGAGTGTCTGGCATTTTTCACAAAAATCATAAGAATGTATATGCCGGAATTACGGATAAATCCCGTAGTTCCGGCATTTTTTCTTGTCAAAGCCTTTGGGGCTCATGAAAAATAGTACTTGAAAAAGGAAGAAAGGAAACGTATAATCAACTCACATACCTGTAAATCAGGTATTCTCATTCAGATGATGTTTTCTTTGACGGCTGCGCAGAGTTTCAGATTTTAGGAAAGGAGAACGTATGGAATATACGGATTTTGTAAAAGCAATGCACAGAGAAGTCAGAGGACAGATGGAGCCGGATGTGGCGGTGGAGATTCACACAGCAATTAAGAATAACAGTGCCCTAAGAACCGGGCTTGTGTTTATAAAAAAAGATGTCAACATTGCTCCGACAATCTATCTGGAAGAATTCTATGAACAGTATCTCGAAGGTGCCTCAGTCCAGGAAATGGCACAGACAATTCACTCAATCTATGAAAAGATCAGTTTGAAAAATTCCTATCCATATAACAATATTTTAAAATTTGAGAATATAAAAGACAAAATTGTTTATAAACTGATTCATAAGGAATCCAATCTGGAACTGCTTCGAGAGATTCCTTATGAGGAATATCTGGATCTTGCAGTTGTTTTTTATATTCTTCTGGATCATACCGGATTCGGACCGGCAACGATTCTGATTCGCAGTGAGCATATGCTTCGGTGGAATGTCACGAAGGAAGAAATCAGCCGGCTTGCGAAAGAGAACACGCCGAAACTGCTTCCGATGGATCTTGGTATTCTTGCGGACACCATGTACGTAGTGACGAACCAGACACGCAATCTGGGTGCAGCAGTCATGTTGTATCCGGACACCTGGGAGAAAGTTGCTGCTCTTATCGGAGAAGACTTCTATATCCTTCCCAGCAGTATTCATGAACTGATTGTAGTTCCGGAAAGCCTTGGAATGAATCGGCTTCAGCTTGAGAATATGGTTGAGGAGATCAATCAGACGGAAGTGGAACAAGAAGAGATACTGTCCAATACGGTCTATCGATATATTCGTAAAGAAAAGAGGGTCATTTTCTAACGAAATATAAGATAACTGTGAATCTGGTCAGAATAGATTATGATTTTTCACTTGATTTTTAGAGATAATAGTGCTATATTAATTATTGTCTCTGTAGCTCAGTGGATAGAGCACCGCCCTCCGGAGGCGGGTGCGTCAGTTCGATTCTGATCAGGGACGTATAAGAGAACGGCAGGAGTACATGATTTGTTACATGTATTTCTGCTGTTTTTTGTAATAGTGATGCCGCATTTTTGCATCTGACAAAACTTTCAATTTTTCGCTATTGACGCAGAAAATCTGCCGCGTTATCATGGGGGAGAACAAGGAGGTTTCTGATATGGCGGAAAAAGTGAGGAATCTCTGTCTCTGGTACTGGAAGCATCAGCGGGCGAATGTGATCGTTGGGATATTGCTTCTTGGACTGGCAGGGATGATGACCGTGTTTTTTCTGACGTATGAGGAAGAACCGCAGGTGATTCCGGTTCCCGCGATCGTGAGCGTTCAAGGATGCGAAGAGATGGAGACGAATCCACTTCGTGAGAGCAGGATGGAAGATGTGAATCAGGCGGTGGAAAAGTACTATGCCCGGATTGGAGAAAATGCAGATTATGTCGAGAATTACGAGAACCTTTATCTGTATATGAAAAACGGGCAATATGAAAATACCTATGTGGTATATGCGACCTATGAGATGAAGATCCGAGATATCTATACGCCGGTTCCGGGGCTGGGAACGCTCTATATAGAGAGGGAAGAGGACGGAACAATTAAAATCAGTGCAAGCGTAGATGAAGAGATCCAGAAATACATCGCACATATCACGCAGCATGAAGATGTACGGGGACTATTCAGGCAGATCGAAGAATCTTACGCCCGTGCTGTACATTCGGATGAAATGCTGGCGCAGGCACTGGGGGATTTACAAAGCGTGCTGAAATAAAATATTGCGCACGGGAGAAGATTCCCTTATAATAAAAACTGGTTTTGAAACAGATTTGAAAGACAGAGAGGAAGAAGAGTATGAAGAAAATCCTGGATCTTATAACAGAGGAACTGGAACAGGCGTTTGAGGAGGCCGGATATGAAAAAGAACTGGCGAAAGTGACGCTGTCCAATCGGCCGGATCTTTGCGAATACCAGTGCAACGGGGCGATGGCCGGAGCTAAAAAGTACCACAAAGCACCGATCATGATCGCGGAAGAGGTTGTGGCAAAGATTACAGGTGATGGAAGCATTCGCGAGGCAGAGGCTGTGAAGCCGGGATTTATTAATCTGAAAACGAATCCGGATTATATTGCCGGATATTTGAATGAAATGGCAAAAGATGATAAATTTGGCGTGGAAGAAGAGAAAAATCCGAAGACGATCCTGATCGATTACGGCGGACCGAATGTAGCAAAACCGCTGCATGTAGGACATCTTCGTTCTGCGATCATCGGCGAAAGTATTAAGAGAATTACCCGCTTCATGGGGAATCGTGTGACCGGAGATATTCACCTTGGCGACTGGGGATATCAGATGGGATTGATTATTACAGAGCTTAGAAAGCGTCAGCCAAATCTGCCGTATTTTGACGATGCGTTTACCGGAGAATATCCGGAAGAACCGCCGTTTACGATCGGTGATCTGGAGGAAATCTATCCTGCTGCATCCGCATATGCCAAGGAGCATGAAGACTATCGTGAGGAGGCTCTGGAGGCTACTTTCCAGCTGCAGAACGGGAAAAGAGGATACCGTGCAATCTGGAATCATATTATGAATGTATCTGTAGCAGATCTTAAGAAGAATTATGCGAATCTGAATGTGGAATTTGACCTGTGGAAGGGCGAGGCAGATGCGCAAAAATATATTCCGGATATGGTGCAGCGCCTGAAGGATGAAGGATATGCACATCTGGATGAGGGAGCACTTGTGGTGGACGTAAAGGAAGAAACAGATACGAAGGAGATCCCTCCGTGTATGATTCTGAAATCAGACGGTGCCGCGCTTTATGATACCACAGACCTTGCAACGCTGGTTGAAAGAGAAGAACTTTATCATCCGGATGAAGTGATCTATGTGGTTGACAAGCGTCAGGAACTTCATTTTATCCAGGTATTCCGCTGCGCGAAGAAGACCGGAATCGTGCGCGAGGATACAAAGCTTACGTTCCTTGGCTTCGGAACGATGAACGGAAAAGATGGAAAGCCGTTCAAGACCAGAGAAGGCGGCGTGATGCGTCTGGAACATCTGATCAAAGATATTACGGATAAGATGTATGAGAAGATTACCGACAATCGTACTGTTGCAGAAGAGGAAGCGGAGAAAACAGCGAAGATCGTGGGAATGTCTGCGATTAAATACGGAGATCTTTCCAATCAGGCTGCGAAGGATTATATTTTTGACGTGGATCGTTTCACTTCATTTGAAGGAAATACCGGTCCGTACATTCTCTATACGATCGTCCGGATCAAGTCGATTTTAAATAAATACAAAGAAAATGGAAATACGCTGGATGATACGAGGATTCTTGGCGCCGGAAGTGAGAGTGAGAAGGCTCTGATGCTGGAGGCTGCCAAATTTGGAAGTGTGATGGAAACAGCATATCAGGAGCTTGCGCCGCATAAGATCTGCGCGTATATCTATGATTTGGCAAATGCATTTAATCGTTTCTACCATGAAACAAAAATTCTGGCAGAAGAGGATAAGGCAAAACAGAAGAGTTATATTGGGCTTTTGAAACTGACAAGAGATATTCTGAATACCTGTATCGATCTGCTGGGATTTGAAGCACCGGAGAGGATGTAAAATAGAATAAAACTATTCGTAAGGTGGCTTGAATAAATACGAAAGAAGGAACATAAGGATGATGACAGAGAGATTATATTATGAAGACAGTCATATGGCTGAATTTGATGCGAAGGTCATTTCCTGCGAAAAGTCCGGGGAAAATTATGAGGTGGTTCTTGACAGAACTGCCTTTTTTCCTGAGGGAGGCGGACAGTCTGCCGATACCGGATTTTTGGAAGATATAAGAATCGTAGATGTTCAGGAAAAAAACGGAAGCATTTTTCATAAAGCTGAAGGCTACATTGAGCCGGGCAGTGAAGTAAAGGGAAGGATCGACTGGAAACAGAGGTTCACCAGGATGCAGCAGCATACAGGGGAGCATATTCTGTCCGGTTTGATCCATAAAAGATTTGGATATGATAATGTGGGATTTCACCTCAGTGATGAGATATGTACGCTGGATCTGAATGGCCCAATGACAAAGGAAGAAGTCAGAGAGATTGAAAATGCGGCGAATGAGGCTGTATTTGCCTGCATTCCGGTCGAGGTGTTATACCCGTCAAAAGATGAGCTTGCATCTTTGGAATACCGGAGCAAGATCGAGATCGAGGGTCAGGTCCGTATTGTGCGAATACCGGGGTATGATGTGTGTGCCTGCTGCGCACCGCATGTGGATAATACCGGTGAGATCGGTCTGATCAAACTGATTAGTGTCCAGAACTACAAAGGAGGAGTTCGGCTTACGGTGGTTTGCGGAAGACGTGCACTGGCAGATTATCAGGCGAAAGAAGACAGTGTAAAAGCGATCATGTTTAGCTTGTCCTCCAAGGAGGAATTGATAGCAGATGCAGTTGAGAAGTTGAAAGAAGAGACGAATGCATGGAAGATGAAACTGATAGAAGCCAGACGGGAGATGCTTGCAGGGAAAGTAACCGGCATAGAAGAAGGAAAAGCGTGTGTCTGCCTGTTTGAATCTGGTCTGGAGGGCAGTGAACCGCGTGAACTGATGAATCTGGTTCTGGACCGCAATGTGAAAGTATGCGGAGTATTTGCCGGGACAGATGATGTTGGATACCGCTATGTGATCGGAAGCCGCACGGAGGATGTCCGGCCTCTTGGAAAAGAGCTGAATCAGGCATTTGAAGGAAGAGGCGGAGGAAAACCGGAGATGGTTCAAGGGTCATTAAAAGGGGCTGCATCCGAAATAAAGGAGTACTTTATGAAAGTGCAGTAATGAAATTCTCATGAATTTCCTATTTACTTTTTGAAATAAATGTTGTATAGTGGTGAAATATAAAATGTAACCAGAAAAAGTAACATGATTTCAGAAAGGGCAGGATATATGAGTAGTCAAAAAATGAATATGCAGGATGGTTTGTACAGCCCGGATTTTGAGCATGACAACTGCGGAATTGGAGCAGTTGTGGATATCAAGGGAAGGAAAAGCCATGAGACAGTCGCCAATGCGCTGAAGATAGTTGAAAACCTAGAACATAGAGCTGGCAAGGATGCCGAAGGGAAGACCGGAGACGGAGTTGGAATTCTGTTACAGATTTCACATAAGTTTTTCTCCAAGGTCTGTGAACCCCTCGGCATCTTTTTAGGTTCTGAGAGAGATTATGGTGTAGGTATGTTTTTCTTCCCTCAGGATGAACTGAAGAGAAACCAGGCAAAGAATATTTTTGAAGTCATTGCAAGAAGAGAAGGCCTGAAGTTTCTTGGATGGAGAGAGGTCCCGATTCATCAGGAAATTCTCGGGAAAAAGGCAGTTGAGTGTATGCCGTGCATTATGCAGGGGTTCATTGAGCGCCCGGAGAAGATTGAGAAAGGTCTGGACTTTGACCGCCGTCTGTATGTGGTAAGGCGTGTGTTTGAGCAGAGCAGTGATGATACATATGTGGCATCCCTTTCCAGCAGGACGATCGTCTACAAAGGAATGTTCCTGGTCAAACAGCTGCGGCGATTCTTTGAAGATCTTCAGGATCCGGATTATGAATCTGCGATCGCGGTGGTACATTCCCGTTTCAGTACCAATACGAATCCGAGCTGGGAGCGGGCACATCCGAACCGATTCATAGTGCATAACGGAGAGATCAACACGATACGTGGAAATGCAGATAAGATGCGCGCCAGAGAAGAAAATATGGAATCTGAATACCTCAAAGGAGAGCTCTATAAGGTTCTTCCTGCGATCAATATTGCGGGATCAGATTCTGCCATGTTAGATAACGCTTTGGAGTTCATGGTAATGAGCGGGATGCCTCTCCCGCTTGCGGTTATGATCTCGATTCCGGAGCCATGGGCGAACAACCGAACGATGTCTCAGAAAAAGAAGGATTTTTATCAATATTATGCGACGATGATGGAACCTTGGGACGGACCTGCATCGATCCTTTTCTCCGATGGAGACTGTATGGGTGCGGTTTTGGATAGAAATGGACTTAGACCATCCCGATACTATATCACCGATGATGATACGCTGATCCTTTCTTCTGAAGTTGGCGTGCTGGATATCCCGCCGGAGAAGATCGTAGTCAAGGAGCGAATCCATCCTGGTAAAATGCTACTTGTAGATACGGTTCAGGGTAAAGTGATCGATGACGATGAACTGAAAGAAGGATATGCAGCATCACAGCCTTATGGTGAATGGCTTGACAATAATCTTGTTTGTCTGAAAGATCTGAAGATTCCAAATCTGAAGGTTCCGGAATATACGAAAGAAGAATGCCAGAAGCTTCAGAAAGCATTTGGATATTCTTATGAAGAAGTAAATTCTTCTGTGCTGAATATGGCGAAAAACGGAAGTGAAAGTATCGGTGCAATGGGAATTGATGCACCACTGGCAGTCCTCTCCGAGAAACATCAGTCCTTGTTTGGATATTTTAAACAGATTTTTGCACAGGTAACCAATCCGCCAATTGATGCGATCCGCGAAAAAGTAGTGACATCAACCAGCGTCTATGTCGGCAGGGACGGGAACCTTCTGGAAGAGAAGGAAGAAAACTGTCATGTCCTGAAGATCAATGATCCGATCCTCACAAATACGGATCTTCTGAAAATTAAAAATATGAAAGTGGAAGGCTTTAAAGTGGTGGAAATTTCGACCACGTATTTTAAAAATTCCAGCCTGGAAAAAGCGATTGATTATTTGTTTATCCAGGTGGATCGTGCAATCCGTGACGGCGCGAATATCCTGATCTTAAGTGATCGTGGTGTAGATGAATACCATATTGCTATGCCTTCACTTTTGGCTACTTCCGCAGTGCATCAGCATCTGGTGCGTACTAAGAAGCGTACGAGTGTTGCTGTAATCATGGAAACCGGTGAGCCGAGAGAGGTACATCATTTTGCAACCCTGCTGGGTTATGGAGCCTCTGCAATCAATCCGTATCTTGCCCATGAATCGATCCGCCAGCTGATTGACGAAGGAATGCTTCAGAAAGATTATTATGCTGCGGTAAATGATTATAATGAGGCAGTGATCAGCGGTATTATCAAGATTGCGTCTAAGATGGGAATCTCTACGATCCAGTCTTACCAGGGATCTATGATCTTTGAGGCAATCGGTCTGAAGGCGCAGTTCATTGATAAATATTTTACCGGAACTGTCAGCCGTGTGGGCGGTATCGGAATTGAAGAAATCGCGCAGGATTATATGGCAAGACACTTTGCTGCATTTGATCCATTGGGGCTGGATGTAGATCTGACTTTGAACAGTGTAGGACAGCATAAATCCAAGAGCGGAGGGGAGAAGCATCTGTATAATCCACGCACGATTCATATGCTGCAGCAGTCCACAAAACGTGGAGACTATCAGATGTTCAAGCAGTATACGGAAATGGTAGACGAAGAGTCACGTGGTATCACCTTACGTGGACAGATGGATTTTAATTTCCCAAAGAAAGGAGTTCCGCTGGAAGAAGTAGAAAGTGTGGATGAAATCGTGAAGCGCTTTAAGACCGGTGCGATGTCCTATGGATCCATTTCCAAAGAAGCACATGAGACGCTGGCACTTGCTATGAACGCTCTTCATGGTAAATCAAACAGTGGAGAAGGCGGAGAAGATATCGAACGTCTGGACAGCGATAAATGTTCTGCAATCAAGCAGGTCGCAAGTGGAAGGTTCGGTGTAACTTCCCGTTATCTGGTCAGCGCCAAAGAAATTCAGATCAAGATGGCACAGGGGGCAAAACCTGGAGAAGGCGGACATCTTCCGGGTGGAAAAGTATATCCGTGGATTGCCAAAACCAGGCATTCTACACCGGGAGTGGGACTGATCTCACCGCCGCCGCATCATGATATATATTCCATCGAGGATCTGGCACAGCTTATTTATGACTGTAAAAATGCCAATAAGGATGCGAGAATTTCTGTAAAACTGGTATCCGAAGCAGGGGTAGGTACGGTCGCTGCCGGCGTTGCAAAAGCGGGAGCAGGGCTGATCCTGATTTCCGGATATGACGGAGGAACCGGAGCGGCGCCGAGAAGTTCCATCCATAATGCAGGACTTCCGTGGGAACTGGGACTCGCAGAAACACATCAGACCCTGATCCAGAACGGTCTTCGTGAACGTGTACGGATTGAGACAGACGGAAAATTAATGAGCGGGCGTGATGTGGCGATCGCAGCACTTCTTGGTGCTGAAGAATTCGGATTTGCAACGGCACCGCTGGTAACAATGGGATGCGTTATGATGAGAGTATGTAACCTGGATACCTGTCCGGTCGGCATTGCAACCCAGAATCCGGAGCTGCGGAAACGATTCGCAGGAAAGCCGGAGTATGTGATCAATTTCATGCGTTTCATCGCGGAAGAGCTTCGGGAATACATGGCAAAACTGGGAGTGCGTAAAGTAGATGAACTGGTAGGACGCACCGATCTCCTGAAAGTAAGAGACGTTCCCACTTCTGCGCGTGCGGCTACGCTGGATCTGTCAAGGATCCTTTACAATCCATACGCGAAAGAAAAAAGCGGCATGATCTTCAATCCGAAGAAAAAGTACGACTTTGAACTGGAAAAGACGATGGATATGAAGGTGCTTGTAAAAGAACTTCTGCCGTCTCTGGAAAAGAAGGAAAAGAGAACCCTGGAACTTGAAGTGTCCAATGTAAACCGTACCTTTGGAACCATTTTTGGCTCAGAGATCACCAGACGTTATCCGGAGGGACTCCCGGAAGACAGTTATGTAATCAAGTGTCACGGAGCCGGCGGACAGTCATTTGGCGCATTTATACCGTCAGGGCTGACGCTTCAGTTGACTGGTGACAGTAATGATTATTTCGGAAAAGGGCTGTCCGGAGGTAAACTGATCGTTTATCCACCGAAGGAAGCGAAGTTCAAGGCAAATGAGAATATTATAATAGGTAACGTTGCACTTTATGGTGCCACCAGTGGAAAAGCATTTATAAACGGACTTGCGGGAGAACGTTTCTGCGTAAGAAATTCCGGTGCAACTGCAGTGGTAGAAGGTGTCGGTGATCATGGATGTGAATACATGACCGGCGGACGTGTGGTGATTCTTGGACAGACCGGAAAGAATTTTGCGGCCGGCATGAGCGGTGGTGTGGCATATGTATTGGATGAAAACAGTGACCTTTACACCAAAGTAAATAAAGAGATGGTAAATATTGAGCATATTACCTCGAAAGCAGATGTTTCTGAACTCAAGGAAATGATCGAGGAGCATGTGGCAAATACAAATTCGGAAATGGGAAGAAAGATTCTGGAGCATTTTAAAGAATATCTTCCGAAATTCAAGAAAGTCATTCCACATGATTATGAAAAGATGCTGACTATGATTCTCCAGATGGAAGAAAAAGGATTCAGTAGTGAACAGGCAAAAATTGAAGCATTTTATGCGATTAAAAATGGAAGATAGGGGGCGAAAACAGTGGGAAAAGCAACAGGATTTATGGATTATGAGAGATGCGACCAGAAATGTGAGTCGCCGATGAGCAGAATCAAACATTTTTGTGAGTTCCACACGCCTCTGTCTAAGGAGGAACAGGAAATTCAGGGAGCAAGATGCATGTCATGCGGCGTTCCTTTCTGCCAGTCAGGGCAGATGATTATGGGGATGGCAAGTGGATGTCCGCTTCATAATCTGGTGCCGGAATGGAATGATCTGATCTATCACGGGAACTGGGAGAAAGCATATTATCGATTGGTGAAAACCAATAATTTCCCGGAATTTACATCCAGAGTGTGTCCGGCACTTTGTGAGGCGGCATGTACCTGCGGCCTTCATGGAGATGCAGTAACTACGAAAGCAAATGAATATGGAATCATTGAAAATGCCTATGAAAAGGGATACGCAAAAGCGCGCCCGCCGAAAGTACGTACCGGGAAAAAGGTGGCTGTGATCGGTTCGGGGCCTTCCGGACTTGCGGTTGCGGATCAGCTGAACCGTCGCGGTCATACCGTTACCGTATTTGAAAGAGAAGATAAAATAGGCGGTTTGCTTCGTTATGGAATTCCGAATATGAAACTGGAAAAGCAGGTGATTGATCGAAAGGTTGCAGTGATGGAAGAGGAAGGCGTCATTTTCAAAACGGGATGCGATGTGGGAAAAACAGTGAAAGCATCTGAGATTTTGAAAAATTATGACCGCGTTGTACTTGCCTGTGGAGCTTCAAATCCAAGAGATATCAAAGTGCCGGGAAGAGATGCAAAAGGAATTTATTTTGCTGTAGATTTCCTGAAATCCACAACGAAATGCCTGTGGAATCATGGTATGAAGCTGAAAGAGGGAGAATACATTTCTGCAAAGGGCAAGAAAGTTATGGTCATTGGCGGCGGGGATACCGGAAATGACTGTGTTGGTACTGCTGTGCGCCATGGTGCCAAATCTGTGCTTCAGGTCGAGATGATGCCGAAACTCCCGGATGAGAGAGCGGAGAGTAATCCGTGGCCGGAGTGGCCGAGAATCTGCAAGACGGATTACGGTCAGGAGGAGGCTGCAGCTGTCTGGGGAAATGATCCGAGAATCTATCAGACAACAGTCAAAGAATTTATTAAAGATAAAAACGGAAATCTTTGTAAAGCTGTTCTTGTAAAGCTGGAAAGCAAAAAAGATGAAAAGACCGGGCGGATGATGATGGCGGAGGTCGCAGGAAGTGAATACACGGTCGAAGTAGATCTTGTCCTGATCGCGGCAGGATTTCTGGGGAGCCAGGATTACGTAACCAAAGCATTTGGCGTCGAAGTCAATGAAAGAACGAATGTCAAGACTGAGCCGGGAGAATACAAAACGAATGTGAAAAATGTATTTACAGCTGGAGATATGCATCGCGGGCAGTCTCTGGTTGTCTGGGCAATCCGGGAAGGCCGCGAAGCGGCCTGCCAGGTGGATCTGGATCTGATGCGATATACGAATCTTTATGTACAATAAAATAGGAGAGAGACTTGAGTAAAAACAGGTCTCTCTTTTTCTTTATATAAATGCTTTATAAAAATGTTACATAAATGTTAAAAAATATTGCAAATCTTTGAGAGTTGCTATATAATAGTTTTGATTAAAAGAATAATTAAGGAAGTTTTAAGAAACTGAGATACTCTGATACGAAAAGCCTTGAAAATATGTGTCGTTTAGTGTATGCTTAATTCGTATGGGGTATAAATTTTAGATTTTAATAGAATAAGGTGGGTAACAATATGAAGAATAAATTTTTTCGTACACTCGTAGCATCGCTTGTTGTGAGTTCTTGTATTGTAACAACCGTGGGCGCTGCTCCGGATGCGGATACGATTAAGGAACAGAGAGATTCGGTACAGAGTCAGGTCAATTCTCTTCAGAGCCAGTTGACTGAAGTGCTTACAGAGATTAATGATCTGGAACGCCAGCTGATTGCAACCGGAGAACAGATCACACAGGCGACTGAAGATCTGGCGGAAGCTGAGGAAAAAGAGAAAGAACAGTATGAGGCCATGAAGCTTCGTATCAAGTATATGTACGAAGAAGGCAATAATACAGTGCTGGAGAAGATATTTACTTCCGGAAGCATCGGTGAGATGCTGAGTCAGGCTGAGTATATTCAGAATGTACATAAATATGACAGAGATCAGCTCAATGAATATGTTGAGACAAAAGAAAAGATTGCTGATTTGAAGGAACAGCTTGAAGAAGAGCAGAAGGAGCTCGAGGCGACACAGGAAGAATTTACGGCTAAGAAGGAATCCTTGAATGCGACTCTGGAAGAGAAGAAAGAAGAGGTTGCAGATCTCGATGCGCAATTCCAGGCGGCAGTAGAAGCTGCGGCTAAGGAAGCAGAAGAAAAGGCACGCAAAGAACGTGAGGCGGCGGAAGCAGCAGCTGCTGCTGAGAAGAATAACAGCAACAAGAATAACAGTAATAATAATAGTAACAATAATAATAGTAACAATAATAGTAACAATAATAGTAACAATAATACTTCGAAGCCGAGTACCCCGTCGAACAATGGCGGAAGCAGCAGTACAAGCGGAGGCGGAACGGGCGATACCAGTGTGGCACAGGTAATCGTGAACGCGGCATACAGTCAGCTTGGAACGCCGTATGTGTGGGGCGGGACAAGCCCGGGTGTCGGCCTTGACTGTTCCGGACTTACCCAGTACTGCCACAGAGTAGCTGGAATCTCGATTCCAAGAGTATCAGGTGATCAGGGGGCAGGCGGCAAAGCGGTTTCCAGCCCGCTGCCGGGTGATATTGTATGTTATTCCGGACATGTTGGAATCTACATCGGTAACGGTCAGATGATTCATGCACCGGAACCGGGAGACGTAGTAAAAATCCAGAGTGTATACGGAAATCCATGGTACAGAAGATACTGGTAAAAAAACATTGAGAAAAAAGAGTCGGAATCCTGGCAGAACTATCTGTCAGGATTTTTAGTTACCATGCATATGAGAAAAAGCAGTTGTAATAATTCATGTAGAAAGGAAAATCGTCAGATGAGAGTAATAACAGCGAAGAGTGCCGGCTTCTGTTTTGGAGTAAAGCGGGCAGTGGAAACAGTATATAAACAGCTTGAACTGGAAACAGAAAAGCAGATATATACATATGGTCCGATTATCCATAATGAAGAAGTTGTGAAGGATTTGGAAGAACGCGGGGTAAAAGTAATACGAAGTGAGGAAGAACTGGAAAAACTGACAGAGGGTCTTGTGATCATACGATCACATGGTGTTCCCAAAAGAATTTGTGACATGCTGGAGAAGAGGGGAGTTTCATATGTGGATGCCACCTGTCCGTTTGTCAAAAGGATTCATAAAATTGTATCAGAAGAAAGTGAAAGAGGAAGCTATATTGTGATTGTCGGAGATCCAGAGCATCCGGAAGTGCAGGGAATCCGCGGATGGGCTAAGGATAATGTAAGCGTGATTCAGAATGCGGAGGAAGCACAAAAATTTTCGCTGAATTCTTGTGGGAATGCGATACCATGTAGACAGAAAGTCTGTGTAGTGGCACAAACGACATTTAATTACAATAAATTCAAAGATTTAGTTGAAATTATTTCAGAAAAGGGTTATGATATAAGTGTTTTAAATACGATTTGCAATGCTACGAAGGAGCGTCAGACAGAAGCCAGGAGCATTGCGGAAGAGGTGGATGCTATGATTGTAATCGGTGACAAGCATAGTTCCAATACCCAAAAGCTATTTGAAATATGTAAAAAAGCATGTAACAATACGTACTATATACAGACACTTGGCGATTTGGATACGAATCAATTAAGGTCCGTGGAAACAGTAGGTATTACAGCAGGGGCATCCACGCCCAACAATATAATTGAGGAGGTTCAAAATAATGTCAGAATTAACTTTTGAACAAATGTTAGAAGAATCATTTAAAACAATTCATAATGGAGAGGTTGTAGATGGCACTGTAATCGATGTGAAACCGGACGAGATTATTCTGAATATCGGATACAAGGCCGACGGTATCATCACCAGAAGTGAATACACGAATGAGTCAGGATTAGACCTTACAACAGTTGTATCTGTTGGAGACACAATGACTGTAAAAGTGCTGAAAGTAAATGATGGAGAAGGACAGGTTCTTCTTACATACAAGAGACTTGCAGCTGAGAAGGGCAATGAAAGATTAAAAGAAGCATTCGAGAACAAAGAAGTTCTGAAAGCAACCGTTACACAGATCCTTGGCGGCGGATTAAGTGTTGTTGTAGATGAAGCAAGAGTATTTATTCCTGCAAGTCTTGTGTCAGATACTTATGAGAAAGATTTATCAAAGTATCAGGATCAGGAGATTGAGTTTGTGATCAGCGAGTTCAATCCGAGAAGAAATCGTATCATCGGTGATAGAAGACAATTGCTCGTAGCAGAGAAGGCTGAGAAGCAGAAAGAGCTCTTTGCAAAGCTGAAAGTTGGCGATACGGTTGAGGGTACTGTTAAAAACGTGACAGACTTCGGTGCATTTATCGATCTCGGCGGAGTGGACGGATTGCTTCATATTTCTGAGATGTCTTGGGGAAGAGTAGAAAATCCGAAGAAAGTATTTACAGTAGGTGAGACTCTGAAAGTACTTGTGAAAGATATCCGCGATACAAAGATTGCGCTCAGCTTGAAATTCCCGGAGACAAATCCGTGGGCAAATGCAGCAGAAGATTACGCTGTAGGTAAAGAAGTAACCGGAAAAGTGGCAAGAATGACTGATTTTGGCGCATTTGTTGAGCTGGCACCTGGTGTTGACGCATTACTTCATGTATCTCAGATTTCCAGAGCACATGTTGAGAAGCCGTCTGATGTTCTTTCTGTTGGTCAGGAGATTACAGCTAAGGTTGTAGATTTGAATGAAGCTGAGAAGAAGATCAGCCTTAGCATGAAAGCACTGGAGAATGCAGAAGTGCAGGCAGCGGAAGCACCGGTTGAAGAATAGAATTTTAGAAAATTCAAGTGAATATGATGGGATTTTTATACAAAAAGAGACTGGAAACAGTCTCTTTTTGCGTCTATAAAATGTTAAAAAAACATCAAGATGTTTCTCAAAATGTACAATAAATTTGTGCATTTTACTGGAATTGTTCTTGAGTTTTCGGTATAGTTAGAGCAAGTCAACAAGGAGAAATAAGGAAGGAAGGAAATTGATTATGGGACTTTTGACATTTAAAGGCGGAGTTCATCCGAATGACGGCAAAAGCTTTGCAAAGGACAAGGAAATTGTAGAACTGTTGCCGAAAGGCGATCTTGTGTATCCGCTTTCCCAACACATCGGGGCGCCGGCAAGCCCGGTTGTCAAAAAAGGCGATCATGTCCTGAAAGGGCAGATGATTGCCGAAGCGGGTGGATTTGTATCTGCGCCGATTTATGCGTCCGTGTCGGGAACTGTAAAAGCAATTGAGCCGCATGTGAACCCGACCGGTGCAAAAGTGAATTGCATTGTAATTGAAAATGATGGTCAGTATGAAGAGGTGGAATATCCTCCGGTAAAACCACTTTCAGAACTGACAAAAGAAGAGATTCTGAATATGATCGCGAATGCCGGTATTGTAGGTATGGGTGGGGCCGGATTCCCGACCCGTGTGAAGCTCTCACCGAAAGAACCGGAGAAGATCGATTACATCATAGCGAACTGTGCAGAATGTGAACCGTATATCACGGCAGACTACAGAAGGATGATGGAGACTCCGGAACTTCTGGTAGAAGGCATGAAAGTTATTCTCAAGTTGTTTGACAATGCAAAAGGTATTTTTGGTGTGGAAGATAACAAACCGGATTGTATCGCAAAACTCAAAGAACTGGTTAAAGACGAACCGCGTATGGAAGTAAAGACATTGATGACAAAATATCCGCAGGGTGCAGAACGTCAGCTGATCTATGCAACCACTGGACGCGCCATCAACTCTACGATGCTCCCGGCCGACGCAGGATGTGTGGTGGACAATGTAGAAACTGTCATCAGTATTTACAACGCGGTTGTGAAGGGAATCCCGTCTATGGAGCGTGTTGTGACCGTGAGTGGTGACGGCGTTGCAAATCCGGGAAATTATAAAGTCCTTTTTGGTACCAATCAGAGAGAATTGGTAGAAGCAGCAGGCGGATTGAAGGAAGGATGCGAAAAGGTGATTTCCGGCGGACCGATGATGGGATTTGCCATGTATACGCTTGACACACCGATTACGAAAACATCGTCTTCTATTCTCTGTCTTTCCAAAGACGAAGTATCTGCAAGTACGGCGACCGCATGTATCAACTGCGGAAGATGTGTGGAGGCCTGCCCAAGCCGAATCATACCGTCCAGACTTGCGGATCTTGCAGAACGTCATGATGAAGCAGGATTTGTCAAGATGAACGGACTGGAATGTGTGGAATGTGGTTCATGCAGTTATGTCTGTCCGGCAAAGCGCCATCTGAAGCAGGCAATCGGCTCCATGAGAAAGACTGCACTTGCAAATAAAAAGAAAAAATAGAACAGTACAGAGAGGAAGAGGTGAACAAAAGTGAGTGAACAATTGAAAATTTCATCTTCACCACATATTCGTTCCAAAGCGACGACCAGTAATATTATGATGTGGGTTGCAATCGCACTTCTGCCGGCGACCGCCTTTGGAATCTATAATTTCCGTGACACACATGCATGGCTTGTTGTGATCGTGACGACAGCAGCAGCAGTACTTACGGAATATATTTATGAGAAACTGATGCACAAACCGATCACGATCAAAGATTTCAGTGCAGTTGTCACAGGACTTCTGCTTGCACTGAACCTTCCGCCGACAGCACCACTTTGGATGGGAGTTCTCGGAAGCGTATTTGCAATCCTGGTCGTAAAGCAGCTGTTTGGAGGACTGGGACAGAACTTTATGAACCCGGCACTTGCTGCAAGATGTTTCCTGCTGATTTCTTTTACCGGCAGAATGACATCCTTTACATATGACGGGATTTCAGGTGCCACACCGCTTGCGGCTATCCGCGCAAATGTGGAAGCAGGCAACAGTGCACTGGCAGGAGTGAACAGCATGGATATGCTCCTTGGAAAGATCGGAGGAATGATCGGTGAGACTTCTGTGATCGCAATTATGATTGGCGCGATTATTCTGATTCTTATGGGAATTATCGATCTTCGTATTCCGGGAACTTATATCGTGACATTTGCATTATTCATTGGAATTTTCGGCGGATTTGTTGATGGAATCGGATTTTTCAACATTCCTTACATGACAGCACAGCTCTGCGGCGGCGGTCTGATGCTTGGAGCGTGGTTCATGGCAACCGATTACGTGACATCGCCGATTACGAAGAAGGGACAGATCGTATATGGAATCATTCTTGGTGTTCTGACCGGAATCTTCCGTTTGTTCGGAGGGGCCGCAGAGGGCGTATCCTACGCGATCATCTTCAGTAACCTTTTGGTTCCGCTGATCGAAAGAGTTACTCTTCCAAAACCATTCGGTAAAGGAGGAGAAAAATAATGAATAAAATATTAAAAAATACATTGATCCTTACCGCGATTACCGTGATTGCCGGTACGGCTCTCGGACTGGTATATGAAATAACAAAAGATCCGATTGCAAAGGCAGAAGCTGATGCAAAGCAGGAAGCCTGCCAGACGGTTTTCCCGGAAGCAGATACATTTGAAGAAGTGGAAGTTGATTCGGATGCGGCGGCGAAGGCGGTAGAAAGCATGGGAACCAATGCAACGGTCGATGAAGTGTATGTGGCAAAAATGGGCGGTGATGAAGCAGGATATGTGATCACTACAACAGATAAAGACGGATACGGTGGAAATATTCAGATTTCTGTTGGAATCATGAATGACGGAACCATGAACGGTATCTCCATTCTGTCGATCGGTGAGACGGCAGGTCTCGGTATGCGTGCGACAGAGCCGGAATTCTATAATCAGTATGCAGAGAAGAAGACAGACAAGTTCTATGTTGCCAAGGATGGCGGAGAGAGTGAGCCGATTGATGCACTCAGTGGTGCAACGATCACCAGCCGTGCCGTGACCGGAGCCGTCAACACAGCACTTGGTTATTTTCAGAATGCGTTAGGAGGTAGTGGAAATGAATAGTTGTACCGAAAGATTATATAATGGTTTAATTAAAGAAAATCCGACCTTCGTCATGATGCTTGGTATGTGTCCGACACTTGCGGTAACGACTTCTGCGATCAACGGTATCGGAATGGGACTTTCCACTACGGTTGTACTGGTACTCTCGAACATGCTGATTTCCATGCTCCGAAAAGTAATTCCGGATTCAGTCAGAATGCCTGCATTTATCGTAATTGTGGCATCATTTGTAACAATGGTGCAGTTCCTTCTGCAGGGCTTTGTTCCTTCACTGTATGATTCGCTTGGAATCTATATCCCGCTGATCGTAGTAAACTGTATCATTCTGGGACGTGCAGAAAGTTATGCTTCCAAGAATCCGGTACTTCCGTCTATCTTTGACGGTATCGGAATGGGACTTGGATTTACATTTGGTCTTACCTGTATCGCAATCGTGCGTGAACTGATCGGATCCGGAAAAATCTTCGGAATCCAGATCATGCCGAGTTTCTATGAGCCGGTCACCATCTTTATTCTTGCACCTGGTGCATTCCTGGTACTTGCGTTCCTTGTTGCAGCACGCAGCAAGATCATGAAGAAGATGGCAGCAAAAGGCAAAGAAGTTCCGAAAGCACAGGGATGTGCAGAAGGCGGATGTGCGTCATGCGGCGGCTGTGAAGGAAAAGTTTTCCCGACAGGCCAGGAAAAAGAATAGGAGGAATACGAGATGAAAGAATTACTTATTATTGCGATTGGTTCAGCACTTGTAAATAACGTAGTCCTCAGCCAGTTCCTGGGAATCTGTCCGTTCCTCGGAGTTTCCAAGAAGATCGAGACAGCTGCAGGTATGGGAGGAGCCGTTATCTTCGTTATTACGATTGCATCATTTATCACCAGTTTGATTTACCGTTTTATCTTGATGCCGACAGGGTTCGAATACCTTCAGACGATTGTATTTATCCTTGTCATTGCAGCACTGGTACAGTTTGTAGAAATGTTCCTGAAGAAAACGATGCCTCCGCTTTACAATGCACTTGGTGTGTATCTTCCGCTGATCACAACAAACTGTGCAGTACTTGGAGTTGCACTCACGAACGTACAGAAGGAATATACCATTCTGGAAGGTGTGGTAAATGGTTTTGCAACAGCACTTGGATTCACGATCGCCATCGTCATCATGGCCGGTGTTCGTGAGAAAATCGAATACAATGATATCAGCGAGTCTTTCCAGGGAACACCGATCGTACTGCTTACGGCAGCACTTATGTCCATCGCGTTCTTTGGATTCTCCGGAATCATATAGGAGGACCGGATTATGAGTATAACAGGAATTTTAGTTGCTGCACTCATCGTGGGCGGCACCGGCCTTTTCATCGGTGTCTTCCTCGGAGTTGCAGGTAAAAAATTTGCGGTAGAAGTTGATGAAACAGAACAGGCAATTCTGGAAGCACTGCCGGGCAATAACTGTGGCGGATGCGGATACGCGGGATGTTCAGGACTTGCGGCAGCCATTACGAAAGGTGAGGCACCACATAACCGCTGTCCGGTCGGAGGAGCTCCGGTAGCAGAAAAGATTGCCGCAATTCTCGGAACCGACGCAGGAGAAACGGTCCGTCAGACTGCATTTGTCAAATGTGCCGGAACCTGCGGCAAGGCAAAACAGGCCTATGACTATACAGGAATTGAAGACTGTGTTATGGCGAGCCAGATGCAGAACGGCGGTCCGAAAGGATGTGGCTTCGGATGTCTCGGATTTGGAAGCTGTGTAAAAGCCTGTCAGTTCGATGCGATTCATGTGGTAGACGGCATTGCGGTAGTAGATCCGGAGAAATGTAAAGCCTGCGGAAGCTGTGTGAGCGCCTGTCCGAAACGCCTGATTGAGATTGTGCCATACGAACAGAAACATCTGGTTCAGTGCAGCTCCAGAGATAAAGGAAAAGATGTTATGAGCGTATGCTCTGTCGGATGTATCGGATGTAAGATGTGCGAGAAGGTCTGCGAATTCCAGGCAGTGACTGTGACAGGCAATATCGCCCACATTGACCCGGAAAAATGTACAAACTGCGGAAAATGTGCGGAAAAATGTCCGAAGAAGATTATTAAATAATATGAAGCATCAAATAAAAAAAGCAGCGAAGGTGATGGGAGAAGGACTCCTGCTCGTGTGGCAGGATGTCCGGAACCTGTGGCCTGTGCTGCTTGTTCTGGTATTGTATTTCCTTCTTGGAAAGTTTGTGCTTCACAGTCTCTGCCCCAGTGTGATCCTGACCGGATTTCCTTGCCCGGGCTGCGGCATGACGAGAGCGATGCTGTCAATCCTGAGAGGAGATTTCGCATCCGCATGGAGATTTCATCCGTTTTCCTACGTGCTTCTTATGTGGGCTGCGGCATTTGGAATACGAAGATACATCCTCCAGAAGGATGTCAAGATCCTGATGAAATGTCTGATCGTGATTCTGATCGGGATGCTGGTGTTTTATGTGTATCGGATGGTACGGTATTTTCCGGGAGAACCTCCGATGAGTTACGATGAGAGCAGCCGGCTGTATCGGTTATACAGACTTTGGAAAGGGAATGTATAAGCGTACATTTCCAGTGAAAGAGAAATGTGAAAGGTATGTGAAGAATGTTGTTTTTTAATATTTGCTGTGGTATTATGATACCAGTTTAAGTAGATGAATGACAGGAGGAATATACCATGGATAACGAGTTGGAGAACAAGGTATCGCAGGAAGAGAGCGTTTTAGATACACAGCCGGACTTGCAGCCGGAAGGGGTAGGTACTCCGGCGGAACTGACGGAGGCTGATGGAAACTGTACTGTAGGAGCAGAAGAAGCACAGATTACGGAAGACACATCGGTAACTGTACCACAGCAGGAGAAGCCTGTTTTGGAACAGACGGAGGTTAAACCGGATGAAGAGCCGGTTTACACGGATCCGAATGCGGACACAGTACATAAGCAGCAGACAGCGGGACATTATTCTTATGGAGATCCGAATATGGGATATTATGGAAATGCACAGCAGACAGGAGCGACGGGCAGTCAGTCGAACGGTGCGTCAGATCCCAATATGAATCAGAGCCAGAATGGTCAGAATTATAACACAAATTCTAATCAGGCACAGAAGATAAACTATAATCAGAATTACAACTTCCATCCTGGTCGTCAGACGAATGAAGCACCGCTTTCTATGGGCGAGTGGCTGCTTACTTTGCTGATCGGTGCAGTACCGTGCTTTGGAATCATCATTTACTGTATCTGGGCATTTGAGAAGAACGGCAATGTGAATCGTAGAAATTACTGCCGTGCATATCTGATTATGACTCTGATTGCTTTTGCAATTGTCATGATATTTGTTTTTGTTGCGATAATCGGAGCATTGCTTAGCTTCTAATTGAATAATAATTTTTATTGAAAAGGCCAGTCCGAGTGGGGAGTGGTCTTTTTCTTATTCTTAGAGGTTCCAAGTCTTGCCTGCCTGACGAGCACTATTTTTATAAACGAAAAAAGTTTGTATTTCTCCTGCAATTTCGTTCAATAAGAAACAGACAAAGTATTTGGAGAATAAACTTTAGAAAATCTTTAGCATTTTGTGCCGTGTTCTTTAAGAAGTCTCATCTATCCTATACGTAGAGCAAAAGAAAAACGTGTTTGCTTTACGGAGGTGAAAAAAAGTGTATAATATGAAAGTGTGACCTGGTACATTAGGTGCACGCAATGAATGGAAGAGATGAGGGAAAAGAACATGGAAATGAATCATGTATTAATAGTAGAAGATGACAAAGAAATCCGGGAAGGTGTTGAGATTTATCTGAAAAACCAGGGGTATGAGGTATTCCAGGCCGCGGACGGTGTTGAAGGTCTTAAGATGATAGAAAGAGAAGAAATTCATCTTGCGATCGTAGATGTGATGATGCCGAGAATGGATGGGATCACAATGACAATGAAGCTTCGTGAGAAACATGATTTCCCAGTGATCATGCTGTCAGCCAAATCGGAAGAAGTGGATAAGATCATGGGACTGAACATCGGAGCAGATGATTATGTTACGAAACCATTTACACCGATGGAGCTTTTAGCCCGGGTAAATTCACAGCTTCGGCGCTACCGGAGATTTGCAGAAAAATTAAACAAACAGAACGAAGGGAAGAATATACATGTCGTCGGTGGTCTTGAACTGAATGAGGACACTGTGGAAGTAACCGTAGACGGAGAACCGGTCAAACTGACACCGATCGAATATAAGATTCTTTTACTATTAATGAAGAATCCCGGAAGAGTATTTTCTTCCGAAGAGATTTATGAAAGAGTCTGGAATGAACGGGCGATCAATACGGATACGATCATGGTGCATGTGCGGAATATCCGTGAGAAGATTGAGAGCTGCCCGAAAGAACCAAAATATTTGAAGGTGGTGTGGGGCGTTGGATACAAAATTGAAAAACAGGCATAAACTTGCGATCGTGCTTATTGTTGCTGCACTTGCAGTTGTAAGCATCATTATGGTAGAGAATTATGGGAAATTCTACCGCGCTATGGAAGAAAGGCAGGAACTGGAGCAGGATTATTATCAGGATAAAGAAGAACTGATAAAGGAGATGCTCATGAGCAGTTATGTGCTCTATTATGCACAAGGCAAAGGGGACGATGCCTATGGATATCTTCCCAGGTCTGAATATACTGGGGTTTATCAGGTGTTTGAAGGGCTGGCTCCTTATGTGAATTATCAGATGGAAATAGCAAAAGAGACTACGACAGAAGATTCTGCTTCAAAGGATTCTGCTGCAGAGGATACCAATGCAGATGATTCCAAATCAACATCCGCTGAAACAGAGAATACAACCATTATTACGGATACGGAAGAAAACGATATTTTGAGAAAATGGGATCAATACGCATTTGGAGTTGCTTTTGGATATGATGAAAACGGAACGCCTTATTATCTTGACTGCATTGGGGACAGAGAAGAAGAGACAGAAAAAAGCATTCGCAGAATCATCGGCGAACTGACGGACTATCCGCTTTGTGACCCGATAATGGATAATGAACTTCCGGGAGCACCGGTTCATTCTGTATTCTACTTTGGAATGACGCAGGAAAATCTTGACTGCTATCTGGTGTCTCAGATCTATGTCAACGAGAGTGCACCGGATATCGAAGTATACACTTTCTTCGCTCTTGCCATGCTGATGATCCTTCTTGCCATGCTTCTGCCTCGCTTTAAGACGCTTCATACCGGGGAGGAACGCATATTCCACACACCATTTGAAGCGGTTCTGATTATTGGATGCTGTACCGTGGCGTGGATTTTGGATCACTGCGGATGGCTGGTGGCACGTAATACGGGAAGAGGATACTACCCGGAAGATTTTCTGATCTGGATGGCAGTGTTTGCTGTTGCATACTGGATCGGAGGATGCACAAGGCAGATCTACACACTTGGTATCAAGGGGTACCTAGCACAACGGGTACTATGTGTAAAGCTTTGGGAAAAATCCGGGCTTCGTTTGAAAAATATTTATGAATGGATCAAAGAAAAACTTCATCGGTTATACCACTCCTTTTATGATATCGATCTGAAAGAGAAGAATACCAAAGTGATCCTGAAGATCGTTGCGGTTAATTTTTGTATCCTTCTGATCTGTTGCATGATGTGGGTGTTCGGTATCTTTGCACTTTTAATCTATTCGCTCATTTTATTCTTTATCCTGCGGAAATGTTTTGATGATATCCGTACGAAATATGCGCTTCTGTTGGAAGCTACAGGAGAGATCGCAAAGGGCAATCTGGATGTGGAGATCAAGGAAGATCTGGGGATTTTCAGTCCGTTCCGCGAAGAGATACAGAAGATACAGAGTGGTTTCAAAAAAGCGGTCAAAGAAGAGGTGAAGAGCCAGCGTATGAAGACAGAGCTGATTACGAATGTGTCTCATGATCTGAAAACACCGCTCACGGCGATCATTACCTATGTGGATCTTTTGAAGGAAGAGACGGACGAAGAAAAGCGGAAATCCTATATCGATGTGCTGGATCAGAAATCCATGCGCCTGAAAGTACTGATCGAGGATCTGTTTGAGATCAGTAAAGCGAACAGCGACAATATTTCTCTGAATCTGGTTCAGGTCGATATTGTGAATCTGTTTAAACAGGTGGAACTGGAGCTGGATGAAAAAATCAAAGCGGCTGATCTGACACTGCGCACGGATTTTCCGGAAGAGAAAGTGAACCTTCTGCTGGACAGTCAGAAGACTTACCGGATTTTTGAGAATCTGCTGGTCAATGTGGCAAAATATGCGCTTGGGGGCACCCGCGTTTATGTAGAGATCCGAAAAGAAGAGAAGGAGGCTGTGATCCGGATCAAAAATATTTCTGCTACGGAGCTGAATTTCAATCCGGATGAGATCACAGACCGTTTCGTACGTGGGGATGTTTCCAGAAATACGGAAGGCTCCGGTCTGGGGCTTGCCATCGTGAAAAGTTTTGTGGAACTCCAGAAGGGAACCTTCGTCATAGAGACCGAAGCAGATCTCTTCAAGGCAGAGATCCGCTGGCCGCTTGTTCTAAATTAATAATTGCAGCCGAAGTGCACTGTTTCAGGTTTATTTCTTATATCCGCTGGAATAGTGCATTTCGTAGTCTGAGGTTATGAATACCGCTTCGGCAGCAGGTGTATCTTCGATCAGCTTCATACCTGCTTTTAGACCGAGTGCAAAACAGGTCGTGCTCAGTGCATCTGCTTCGGCGGAAGAGTCACAGATGATCGTAACGCTCAGAAGGTTATTTTCATACGGATAGCCGGTGACCGGATTCAGAATGTGATGGTACTGGACCCCGTCCTGTTCAAAATACCTCTGGTAAATGCCGGAAGTGACGGCGGATTTATCTTTCAGTTTTACGGAAGAAATCGTGACGCCGGTCTCTTCAAACGGCTTCTGGATCCCGATATTGAAACTGGTTCCGTCCGGTTTCCCGCCGAGTGCAAGTACATTTCCGCCGAGACTTATCAGCGCGTGTTTGACTCCCTGTCCCTTGAGATATTCCTTGAGGTGGTCGGCGATGTAGCCTTTTGCGATGCCGCCAAGGTCTACGCCGGATTTGACATCGGCAAGGCGGACGGTGTTTCCTTCTATCTTGACGTTCTGATAGCCGATATGATTCTTTGCTTCCGCAATGGCGCTGTCTGACGGGACAGAAGGAGAATCACTGCGGAATCCCCAGGCATCGATCAGCGGCGCGATGGTAATATCGAATTTACCCTCCGTGAGCTGGCTGTATTTCAGCCCGATCTCGATCGCCTCAATGGTTTCGCGGGAAAGCTCCACCGGCTGGCCTCCTGCATGATTCAGCTTGTATATCTCACTTTCTTCATTTGTCGGGCTGAAGAGAAGTTCGTATTTCTTACATAACTGCATACACTCGTCTAATATGTGGTCCGCATTTTTATCGTAGACCGTGATGGTGATCACTGTGTCAAAGAAGGTGGAAGTCCTGGAAGCAGGTTCATTTGAAATGCTGGAGCATCCGTTGACAAGGAGTATCGTAATGAGGAGCAGAATCCCCGGTAATTTCCATTTTTTCATAATTCCCTCCGAAATGTTATAATAGTATCATTATAAGGTGACTGCAGAGAAAAATCAATCGAACGTTTGGTTGCATTCGGGGATATGTTGTGCTAGAATAAACGGAAGAGAGGTGGAGTCATGGAGAATAAGAAGAATTTGAGAAAGAACGACTTGCTCTTATTGCTAATCGTGGTAGTTGTTGCAGCAGCGATCTGTGCGCTGAGATTCTGGCTCGGGGACAAGCATCCGGGCTATGTGACTGTGCGGATAGACGGTGAGGTCGTGGCATCCTATGATCTGTCGGAAAATCAGGAAGTGGAATTGAACGGAGGAACGAATACGATGCGGATCGAGGACGGTACGGTGAAGATGATTCAGGCCGACTGCCCGGATAAGCTCTGTATGAAGCAGAAAGCGATTTCTAAGAATCGGGAAAATATTATCTGTCTTCCGAATAATATCGTGCTCCAGATCGCAAATCAGGATGAATCGGAGCTGGATGCGGTTACGAATTAGGAGGCGGCAAATTGAGAACAAAAGTGGCATATTTCGGAGTGTTCACTGCACTGGCGCTGATCTTCAGTTATGTGGAAAGTATGATCCCTTTTCACATCGGAATTCCCGGAGTGAAGCTCGGACTGGCGAATTTGATTGTTGTGGTGGCTCTTTATAAGATGGGGACAGAGGAAGCATATGCACTGTCTGTTGCCCGAATCGTACTGTCCGGCTTCCTTTTTGCAAATCTTTTCAGTATCATTTACAGTCTGGCGGGAGGGATGCTCAGCCTTACGGTCATGGTTTTTCTGAAGAAGAAAGGCTGGTTCAGTGTATATGGTGTCAGCCTGGCGGGAGGAGTCATGCACAATGTGGGGCAGCTTCTGATCGCCATGCTGATCGTTGAGACATTCAGTGTTTCCTATTATCTTCCGGTGCTTCTGGTTGCGGGAGCAATCACCGGACTTGTGATAGGAATCCTGGCAGAGGCCATGCTGAAGAGGCTTGCGGGATTGGACATGGGAAGCAGGAAGGAGCAGAAGAGATGATTTCATATATTCGAGGAGAACTGGTCTATATCAGTGAAGATAAAGCAGTGGTTGATGTTGGAGGGGTGGGCTATGGCATTTTTATGCCGGCAAAGTCGTTGAGTCAGCTCCCGCCTTCGGGGAAAGAAGTGAAGATTCATACATATCTGAATGTGAAGGAGGATGCGATGCAGCTCTACGGCTTCCTCACCCGGGATGCGCTGGAAGTATTCCGGCTTGTGATTGGGGTGAGTGGAATCGGGCCGAAGGGCGGACTCGGGATCCTCTCACAGCTGACGCCCGATGAACTGCGGTTTGCGGTGATGGCGAACGATGTGAAGGCCATATCGGCAGCCCCCGGTATCGGGAAGAAGACGGCAGAGAAGTTGATCCTGGAACTGAAAGACAAGCTGAGTATTGAAGATGTGCTGACGCATCAGATGGAGGGAGAAGGAACTGTTCAGAACGCTTCTTCCTGCGGACAGGAAGTACAGTCTGATGCGGTGCAGGCGCTGACCGCGCTTGGATACGGAGGCACGGAAGCACTCCGCGCGGTGCGTCAGGTAGAGACGGATGAGAATACAACGGTAGAAGAACTGCTGAAAAAAGCACTGAAGTTTTTGATGTAAGGGGCGGCATATGGCGAAGAGAATTATTACAACCGAGAATCTGGAAGAAGACAAGAAGATAGAGAATCATTTAAGGCCTCAGCTATTGAAGGATTATATCGGCCAGGAGAAGGCAAAGGAGACTCTGAAGATCTACATTGAAGCGGCGAAGTCCAGGGGGGAATCCTTGGATCATGTACTGTTTTACGGGCCTCCGGGACTGGGAAAGACGACACTTGCCGGTATCATTGCGAATGAGATGGGAGTCAATATGAAGATCACCTCGGGCCCGGCTATCGAGAAGCCGGGAGAGATGGCGGCAATCCTGAATAATCTCCAGGAAGGGGATGTGCTTTTTGTAGATGAGATCCACAGGCTGAACCGGCAGGTGGAGGAAGTGCTGTATCCTGCCATGGAGGACTACGCGATTGATATTATGATCGGGAAGGGGGCGTCCGCTCGCTCCATACGGCTTGACCTTCCGAAGTTTACACTGGTTGGAGCGACCACGCGTGCCGGAATGCTTACCGCACCTCTTCGCGATCGTTTCGGAGTGGTCAACCGTCTGGAATTCTATACGGAACAGGAACTGCAGACGATCATCATGCGTTCCGCGAACGTACTGGATGTGGAAATTGACAAAAAAGGAGCACTTGAGCTGGCAAGGCGTTCCAGAGGGACTCCACGTCTTGCCAACCGCTTATTGAAGCGGGTAAGGGATTTCGCCCAGGTGAAATATGACGGGGTGATTACGGAAGAAGTGGCTTCTTACGCACTGGATCTTCTGGGAGTGGATCGTCAGGGACTGGATCATGTGGACCGGAATATTCTGCTGACGATGATCGAGAAATTTCAGGGAGGTCCGGTGGGACTTGATACGCTCGCCGCTTCGATTGGAGAGGATGCAGGAACGATTGAAGATGTTTATGAACCGTATCTTCTTAAAAATGGTCTGATTCAGAGAACACCGCGGGGAAGGGTCGTCACGGAGCTGGCATACCATCATCTGGGGCTGGAATAGACCTTAAAAACCAATGATTCGTTGAAATTTAGATAAAAAAATTGAAAAACAGTTGGTTTTTGTCTAAATATAGTATATAATGAAATGAGGAATTGAGCGGGTAAGGAGGTTCTTTATGGCATCGTCAAAAAATTACACAGAAGTTCTCATCGGTGGAAAGGTATTTACACTGAGCGGCTTTGAGAGCGAAGATTATCTACAGAAGGTGTCCACTTATCTGAACCATAAGATTGAAGAATGTACAAGCAGCGAGGGGTACCGCAAGCAGAGTGCGGAAGCCAGGAATGTACTTCTGGCACTTAACATTGCAGACGATTACTTCAAGGCCAAGAAGCAGGGTGGAGCCTTAGAGAGCGATATCGAAGCGAAAGACAAAGAGATGTACGACCTAAAGCATGAACTGATTTCCATTCAGATAAAGTATGAGAATGCTGAAAAGGCATTGGACAAGCTGAAAGAAGAGAACAGAGAATTACAGATGAAAATCGTACAGTTAGAAACTGAGATGAAAAATCACCGTAAGAAATAGACTGTCTTATGACAGTCTATTTTGCGCTATAGGAGGTTGGTATGAGGAAGCAAGTGGAGATTCTGGCACCTGCAGGGTCGATGGATAGTCTGAAAGCAGCTGTGGCTGCAGGAGCGGATGCGGTTTATACCGGAGGTATGATGTTCGGTGCCCGCGCATATGCGAATAATCTTTCGGAAGACGAACTTCTGGAAGCAATCGATTTTGTGCATCTGCACGGTAAGAAGCTCTATCTGACTGTTAATACACTTTTGAAGGAACAGGAGTTGGAAGAGAAGCTTTATGCGTATCTCTATCCCTATTACCGTCAGGGGCTGGATGCGGTGATCGTGCAGGACATCGGGGTACTCCGGTTTATCAGAAAGACATTTCCGGATCTTCCGGTCCATGCCAGTACACAGATGACGATCACCGGTGTGGATGGAGCGAAACTTCTGGAAAAGGAAGGCGTCACACGTGTGGTGACAGCCAGAGAGCTTGGTATAGAAGAAGTAAGAAAAATCGCAGAAGAGACCGATCTGGAGATTGAAAGCTTTGTGCATGGAGCACTCTGCTACTGCTATTCAGGTCAGTGCCTGTTCAGCAGTTTCCTTGGCGGGCGAAGCGGGAACCGTGGACAGTGTGCGCAGCCGTGCAGACTTCTGTATCAGGCTGAAGGAGATGACAAAAGCAGGTATCTGCTCAGTCTTAAGGATATCTGTACACTGGATCTGATCCCCGAGATGGTCGAAGCGGGGATAGATTCTTTTAAAATAGAAGGAAGAATGAAGAAACCGGAATATGTAGCGGCAGTCGCGCATTTATACCGCAAATATACGGATCTGTATCTGGAACTGCTTGAAAGAGCACCAGAAGGGACAGATCCGGAGGTGTTTGCCAAACAGAAGTTCCGGGTGGAAGAAGCGGATCGGAGTGTACTTCTGGATCTGTACAATCGGGGAGGATTTCACACCGGATATTATCACACACAGAACGGGAGAGAGATGGTTTCGCTGGACAGGCCGAACCATGCGGGGATCCCTGCGGTAAAGGTGCTGAAAAAATCCGGAAGGAATATGGAATGCCGTGCACTCATCGATTTGAATCCGCAGGATATCATTGAACTTCCCATGCGGAGAGGTAAGGAGAAGGCGGACAACTATACCTGTAAGACGGCAGTGAAAAAAGGTGCGTCACTGACCATTCCGGTATTTGCCGATACTCCGGCTGCGAAAGGAATGGTATTGAGCAGGATCAGGAACGAAGTGTTGATCCAGAAGCTTCATGAGCTGTATGTGGATAGAAAAATAAAAGAAAAAATTAAGGGAATTTTTATACTTTCCGTTGGAGATTCTGCTAAACTAACGGTATCATACGGCGATATTTGCTTTACGGTATGTTCGGATAAGGTTCAGGAAGCCATGAATCACCCAATCGATGTTGAACGTGTGAAAAAGCAATTAGAAAAGACGGGAAATACCCCGTTTGAATTCGAAGAACTTCAGATCGAGATCACAGGAAACGCGTTCGTTCCCATGCAAAAGCTCAATGAGATCCGAAGAGAGGCGTTGGACAAGCTGCAATGCGAAATAACAGAGAGGTACAGAAGAAAGGAAGCGGATGCGCAGAATATCAGGGAAACTGTCCCCGCTGTTATGGCGAATCCTATGATAGATTCCATGCCGACGCATCATAGATTTACCGCTTCTGCCCGGACGTTGGAGCAGATCCGCGTGCTGACAGGATCCGGAATGATTGAGCGGATCTATGCGGATTGTGCAGCGTTCCCGAAAATCTGGGAAAATGAGATGCTTCGGGAGGTCATTCGGGATGTGAAAGAATCCGGGAAAGAGATCTGGCTGATCATGCCGTATATTTTCCGGGAAACGACACGGAAACGGTATGATGCAGGCTATGACCATATCCTGAATGCCGGATGGGACGGCGTCATGATCCGGAATTATGAAAGCTATGGGTTCCTGAAGAAACGCGGGTTTGAAGGACGTATTATGACAGAATATAACCTCTATCAGTTTAACTGCGAGGGCTTGGCGTTCTGGAAGGAGAAGGGGACTTATGGGTTCACAGCTCCGCTGGAACTGACTGCCAGAGAATTGGAGTCACTTCCGATGCAGGACGGAGAACTGATTCTGTACGGACACCTTCCCATGATGGTATCTGCCGGATGTGTCCGCAAAACGCTGGGCAGATGTAAAAAAGAATCGTCCTGTATGACAATAACTGACAGATATCGAAAACAGTTTATGGTACAAAATGAGTGTGATTATTGTTATAATGTGATTTATAATCAGGTACCACTCTATCTTGCAGACCGGATGCAGGAGGCAGATCAGATTGGAGCAGGAGGCTTCCGCCTGATGTTTACAGTAGAGAATGCCCGGCAGACCGGCAGGATTCTGCAGCTTTATGAGGAGGAGGCAGTATACCTGGACGGAGAATTTACCCGGGGACACTGGAAGAAAGGAATAAAGTAGGTGAAGATTTGGTAAATATTGTTGTTGAGCTGTCGAAATATCTCATGATCATCATGATTGCAGTCTATACGTATGAGTGTTTTGCAGTTTTTGGCTTTTCAGATGAATATACGAAAAAGAGCATTCTTCGCCGCCAGAATGTATTAATGTTTCTCATGCATTTTACAGCGTTTCTGGTGCTGTATTTGCAGACGGAAGAGAAGAAGATGATTGGGTTCTATGGAATGCAGGTCGTGCTTCTGCTGACGATCATTCTTCTGTATACGAAAATCTACCCGAAGGTGTCGCGCCTAGTCGTGAACAATATGTGTATGCTTTTATCGATCGGGTTTATTATGATTACCAGATTATCCTATTCGCTGGCGGTGAAGCAGTTTATCATTGCAGCGGGAGCCGTGGCAATCAGTCTGATTGTTCCGATCATTATCCGTAAGGTGAAGGTACTTTCTGAATGGAGAAGGTTTTATGCAATAGCCGGTGTGATTATGCTGGCGGTGGTGTTGATTTTTGGTCCTGTAACCGGTGGAGCACTGCTTTCTATTCAGATCGGTGGTTTCGCCTTACAGCCGTCGGAGCTTGTGAAAATCATTTTCGTATTCTTTACGGCTGCGAGCCTGAAGATGGATACCAGTTTTAAAAATGTCGTGATTACTACTGTAGTTGCTGCTGTTCACGTGTTGATTCTGGTGGTTTCCAAGGATCTCGGGGCAGCACTGATCATTTTTGCCGTGTACCTGGTCATGCTCTATGTGGCGACGAGGCAGCCACTGTACGTATTTGCAGGGGTGGGTGCCGGAGGCGCAGCTTCCGTAGTAGCGTATTATCTGTTCAACCATGTGAGGGTACGTGTACTTGCATGGAAGGATCCGTTTGCGATTTACAATGAAGGCGGTTTGCAGCTGGCGCAGTCATTGATGGCAATTGGGACAGGAAGTTGGTTCGGCATGGGACTCATGCAGGGGGCTGCGGATAAGATTCCGGTTTCAGAGTCGGATTATATTTTTTCGGCAATCGCAGAGGAAATGGGATTGATATTTGCAATCTGTCTGACGATGATCTGCGTCAGTGTGTATATTATGTTTCTTAATATCGCCATGGAACTGCATGATCGTTTCTACAAGCTTGTGGCACTTGGACTTGGAACCTGTTACATATTCCAGGTATTTCTCACGATTGGCGGTGTGACAAAGTTCATTCCGTCCACCGGGGTGACGCTTCCGCTTGTGAGTTACGGAGGAAGCTCAGTTTTAAGCACTGTGATCATGTTTGGTATTATTCAGGGACTTTATATAGTAAGAGAAGACGAGGAAGAGGATATTGAAAGAAAAAAAGCACAGCAATTACGAAATGGACAGGCTGGACGAAGAGCTTCAGAACCTTCCCGACGAAAGAACGTATCAACCTCAAAAGCGGCAAAGCGGCCAGCGCAGCGAAGGGCAGAAGAAAGGGGAAGGACCGCGGGAAAACAACCGCAAAAAATCAGTTCAGGAAAAGCCGGTTCGGGAAAAGCCTCTGTCAGAACGACGGGCACGAAAAGAGCAGAAGGCGCGCGAAAAGGAAGAAGCTAAGAAAAAGAAGATGACCAACAAGGAATTTGCCAGAGTGACATATATGTTTGTAACATTGTTCCTTGTGATGATTGGATATATGGTATACTTCAATGTAGTGAAAAGCAAAGAAGTGATCAACAGCCCGTATAACGTACGTCAGGATCTTCTCGCCAAGCGTGTAGTCCGCGGAAAAATACTGGACTGTAACGGAGAAGTACTGGCACAGACTGTGACCGATGAAGACGGTACAGAGACCAGGGAATATCCGTATGACGATTTGTATGCGCATGTAGTTGGTTATTCTGTAAAAGGAAAATACGGGATCGAGTCGATTCAGAACTTTAATCTGCTGACTTCCAATGCATTTTTCCTTGAAAAGCTGGCAAAGGAATTCAAAGGAGAGAAAAATATAGGTGATAATGTGGTCACGACGCTGGATACGAAGTTGCAGCAGGCCGCGTATAACGCGCTGGGCAACAACAAGGGTGCCGTAGTGGTGATGGAAGCCAGCACAGGTAAGATTCTTGCTATGGTTTCCAAGCCGACATTCGATGCGAATACCGTAGCGGAGAATTGGGAAGCTTTGAACAACGATCCGGACAGTTCGCTCTTCAACCGAGCGACTATGGGACAGTATACGCCCGGTTCCACGTTCAAGATCGTCACGACTCTGGAATATTTAAGAGAACATCCCGATGCCGATGATGCCTATACACATTACTGCGAGGGATCTATCGAGGCGGACGGAACGACAATCCATTGCTACGGACAGACGGCTCACGGGCAGGAGGATCTTGCGGATTCTGTGGCAAATTCCTGCAATACATCATTTTCAAATATCGGGCTTCAGCTTGATAAAGATAAATGGAAGAAGACGACGGAGGACCTTCTGTTTGACAAAAAGCTTCCGTGTGATCTGTCTTATCGCGAGAGCAGTTTCCGACTGACCGGTGATTCGGACAGTGCTGAGACGATGATGACCGCGATAGGCCAGGGAAAAACGGTGGTAACACCATATCACATGGCTATGATCACCGCAGCAATCGCGAACGGAGGAACCTTAATGAAGCCTTATCTGGTGGATCAGATCACCAATTATACCGGAACAACTGTGAAAAAATACATGCCGGAGAAATATGCGGATCTGATGACCTCGGCGGAGGCGGCACAGCTTACCGAATATATGACGGATGTTGTGAATTACGGTACCGGAACTGCCCTTTCCGGAGAATCTTATACTGTGGCAGGCAAGACAGGAACGGCGGAAGTAAGCGTAGATAAGCAGACGGTTCATTCCTGGTTTGTAGGATTTTCCAACGTGGACAATCCGGACATTGTAGTCAGTGCGGTCGTGGAAAATGCTGATACGGCAAGCATCACCGGAACAAGTGTTGCGAAAAAGATATTCAATGCGTATTACTATCAATAGATAGTTATTCGGACGCAGAACGGATGGGAAACATGAAGTTTTACAAACATCTGTATGTCAGTGAGGACATCTGGAAAAAGAAAGAAAAAATTATCCGGAATATGAAGTCGGGCAAATATCCGCTGACAACCTATCTTCTTGTCCTGATCGAAGAAGGTGAGAATCAGCTTGAGTTCTATTCTGCATCGCTTTTGCGACAGGGAATGCTGTATGAGGAGGATATTTTTGTGGTTGGTCTGGCATCCGGATATGAAGATGCGGTCTATCTGGTAGAGGAGATTACCAGAGAAGTCTATGAAAAGACCGGCGATGTGGATATACGTTCCTATATTAGGGACCAGGAAAAGAAATAATATAGCGTGGGGGAATAGAAAAAGATGCTCCATCTCATCGGACTGATATTGAAAATCATAGGGATTATACTGACTGTGATACTGGGAATTCTGGTATTGCTTGTTTGTATTGTCCTTCTGGTGCCGGTGCGGTACGCAGCCGACGTGGATTTTCCGGGAAATGTAAGTGAGATCAAAGCCCATGGAAGTGTCTCGTGGCTGATTCATCTCATACGCTTGAAGGTTTCGTTTGAAAATGGGGAGCTGAAGTGGAAGCTCGGATTGGTTTGGCTTAGATTTTCCAGTGAAGCAGAGAAAGATAAGGAAGCAGCCCCGAAAGAAAAGAGGGGAAAAAAGAATAAAGAAAAATCTGTGAACGTGCCGAAAACACAAAGAATAGAAGAGAAAGATGTATCGGAAAATGCAAAGGAGAAGAAGTCTGCAGAAACCGGTAAGGAAGAGCGGGCAGAAGTCAAATTGCAGAAAACCGAAGTTCAGGGCAAGGAAACACAGAATACAAAATCAAAGGACGCAAAAGCTCTGGATGCAGAACATTTAAAAAAGGAGTCTCAAGATACGAAGTCTCATAAAACAGAACCGGAGGAAATGTCCCGAATCGAAAAACTTTGCGAGCGATTCCGGAAAATATTTGAAAAGATCAAATATACATTCCGGCAAATCTGTGATAAAATAAAAGCAATCGGCGAAACAAAAGAACAGATTACGGTATTTCTTGAGAATGAGAGTCATCAGAGGGCATTTGCAAAATTGATGAAAGAGACAGTCTGGATCAGGCGCTTCCTGAGACCGAAAGAAATAACGGGGGATATTCATTTCGGTTTTGAGGATCCGTATTTAACCGGCAAGACGCTTGCACTGCTCAGTATGATTTATCCCTTTGTGGGGGAACATATGAACATAGAGCCTGATTTTGAAGAAAAAGTGCTGGAAGGAAGCGTTAAGATCCGGGGCGGACTACGGCTGTTTCATCTGATAGCGCTTGTCTGGTGCCTGATCTGGAACAGAGATATCCGTATACTGATCAAAGATGTGCGTAAAAGAATGAAATAATAAAGAATCGTTCAGAATAGAAGAAAGAAAACAGGAGGAACAGATTATGGCAGAAGAAAATCGATTCAAGGACACAATGGATTCCTTATTCAAAGGAATGAATGGAGTGGTATCTTCCAAAACGGTAGTAGGAGATGCGATCCATATCGGAGATACAATCATTCTCCCGCTTGTCGACGTTTCCTTTGCAGTAGGCGCCGGTGCATTTAACGCGGATAAGAAAGAAAAGGGAGCCGGCGGACTTGGCGGAAAGATGACCCCGTGTGCCGTGCTTGTCATTCAGAACGGAACGACCCGTCTTGTCAATATCAAGAACCAGGATACGATGACCAAGATTCTCGATATGGTTCCGGATGTCATCGACAGACTGAAAGCACCGAAAACGGACAAAATGACCGAAGAGGATGTGGTGGATATCCTGGACGGAGCTGAGAAAGAAGCTGAGAAGAAAGCATAAACAGGCCGTCACGAATACTCCCGGGAAACATAACATACAATATAGAAAGAGACCGGAAGCAGGGATGGAAATAAAATGAAACGGATCATCGGATTTGCGCTGTTTTTTATCGCGGTCGGAATCATAATAATGATGTTTCTTCCCAATATTTTCGTGGGAATACTTATTGCTCTGCTGTGTATTTTATTCGGCTACCTGCTTTTTTGTAGCTGCTGAAAAAGAAAATGATATCACAGAAAACAGTCAAATAAAATAGTAAAGAAAAGCCTTGCAGATGCAGGGCTTTTATGATATAATTTGAGCGTTGCAAAAAAACACGTATGTGGTTCATCCCAATGGTGCCAACGCATCAGATGCACGGTTTTGGGACCTAAACATACGGAAGTAAAAAACCAAATGGAGGAAAGAAACATGAGCGTTATTTCAATGAAACAACTTTTAGAAGCAGGTGTTCATTTTGGACATCAGACCAGAAGATGGAACCCTAAAATGGCTGAGTACATCTACACAGAAAGAAACGGAATCTACATTATCGACTTACAGAAATCCGTTGGAAAAGTAGATGAAGCTTACCAGGCAGTTGCTGATATCGCAGCTGAAGGCGGAAAGATCCTGTTTGTAGGAACAAAGAAACAGGCTCAGGATGCTATCAAGACAGAAGCAGAACGCTGCGGAATGTTCTATGTAAATGAAAGATGGTTAGGTGGTATGCTTACCAACTTCAAGACAATCCAGAGCAGAATCGAACGTCTGAAAGAGATCGAGACAATGGCTGAAGACGGAACATTTGACGTACTGCCGAAGAAAGAAGTTATCGCTCTTAAGAAAGAATGGGAAAAACTGGAAAAGAACCTTGGCGGTATCAAGGAAATGAAGAACATCCCGGATGCAATCTTCGTAGTAGACCCGAAGAAAGAAAGAATCTGCGTTCAGGAAGCACACACTCTGGGAATCCCGCTGATCGGTATCGCAGACACAAACTGTGATCCGGAAGAACTTGATTATGTAATTCCAGGAAATGATGATGCTATCAGAGCCGTAAAACTGATCGTTTCCAAGATGGCAGACGCTGTTATCGAAGCAAATCAGGGAGCAGCTGAAGACGTTGTTTACGAAGGTGAAGACGTAGAAGTAGCTGAGGCTGAAGAAGCAGTAGAAGAATAAGAAATTTGATATAACAGATGATACACGAATATATCAGTTGGAGGAAAAAATCATGGCAATTACAGCAAGCATGGTAAAAGAATTAAGAGAAATGACAGGCGCCGGAATGATGGACTGCAAGAAAGCTCTGAGCGAAACAAACGGAGATATGGATGCAGCAATCGAATTCCTTAGAAAAAATGGTGAAGCAAAAGCTGTTAAGAAAGCCGGACGTATCGCAGCAGAAGGTATCGTAATGGCAGATGTTCAGGGTGATAACACAGCAGCAATCGTTGAAGTAAACTCTGAGACAGACTTCGTTGCTAAGAATGCTGATTTCCAGGCATTCGTTAAAGCAGTAGTTAACCAGGCATTAGCAACCGAGAACACTGAGATGGAAGCATTCATGGCAGAAGCTTGGAATGAAGACACAAGCAAGACTGTAAATGATGCATTAACAGAGAAGATCGCTATCATCGGAGAAAAACTCAGCATCAGAAGATTTGAAAAAGTATCTATCGACAATGGTGCAGTTGTATCCTACATCCACGGCGGCGGAAGAATCGGTGTTTTAGTTGTAGCTGAAACAGCAGTAGTTAACGATGCAGTAAAAGAAGCACTCAAGAACGTTGCAATGCAGGTTGCAGCATTAAATGCAAAATTTGTCAGCCAGGCAGAAGTTGATGCTGAATATCTTGCACATGAGAAAGAAATTCTTCTTGCTCAGATCATGAACGATCCGAAAGAATCTCAGAAACCGGAAAAGGTTATTCAGGGAATGATCAACGGACGTATCAACAAAGAAATGAAAGAAATCTGTCTGTTAGACCAGGTATATGTAAAAGCAGAAGACGGAAAACAGTCTGTTGCTAAATACCTTGAAGAAGTTGGAAAAGCTAACGGAACTACAATCAAGCTTCAGAAGTTCGTTCGTTTCGAGACTGGAGAAGGTCTTGAGAAGAAGAATGAAGACTTCGCAGCAGAAGTTGCAGCTCAGATCAACGGCTAATTAAATCAGATTTTTTAAGGGCTCTGAAAGCTTTATAAACACTTGATTCTAGTGGTTATAAGGTTTTCGGAGCTTTTTCTTTGAGAAAAGATAACTATCTGCAATCCCGAAAATTGACACATTTACATATAATAATAGTCTATTGAGAATAAAGATTATTTGGTATAATATAAGTAAAGTCCAGGGGAATAATATCCTAAGCGGCAGGTTACTGATAATCCGGTTCAATCATTAGTAAAAGGAAATTTGATTATGTACCATAAATTAAAAATCTCTCATAAATGGAATGTGGCGGATACAATTACCACCATGCGGATGGCAGCTACTGTTTTTTTGTTTTTTCTTCCGCTTACATCTACTTTGTTTGTTGTGATTTATACATTTGCGGGTATTACGGATGTATTAGATGGGTGGATTGCAAGAAAATCAGGAAAGGCAAGTGAATTCGGTGCCAGACTGGACAGCATTTCTGACTTGTTCTTTTACAGTGTTTTGCTGATTCGTCTTTTCCCGATTTTGTACCGGACACTTCCGGGAGAAATCTGGTATGTAGTATTGGCAATCATACTTGTACGTCTTGCAGCATACATCACAGCAGCAGTCAAATATCATCGCTTTGCGTCAATTCATACATGGATGAATAAGTTGACCGGTGCGTCGGTATTTCTGTTGCCTTATATTCTTTTGGTTTCGTCAGGTGTAGGGTATTGTTGGGCAGTATGTATGTTGGCATTTGCTGCGTCGGCAGAGGAACTTGCAATTCATCTTTTACGGAAAGAATATCTTGCGGACAGAAAGTCCTTTCTACAAAAAAATAGAGATGATATCTATGTTGATAACGAAGAGGGAAGAAGTTAATGGGGAGGTAAGACTATGAAAAGGTATGTTGCCCTGCTAAGAGGCATCAATATAAGTGGAAAAAATAAAGTACCAATGTCTGAGTTAAAGAAATGCTTTGAAAAACTTGCATTTGAAGAAGTTAAGACATATTTGAACAGTGGTAATGTGATTTTTTCCAGTAATGAAGATAATACAGAGAAAATGACAGCACAAATTCAAATGATGATTCATAATCAGTTTGATTTAGATATTGCTGTTCTTGTCATATCAAAAGAAATGCTTGAAGATATTTTACAAAGTGCACCTGACTGGTGGGATAATGACAACAAAGAAATCTATGATAATCTGATTTTCATTATACCTCCGGCTAAATCTTCTGATGTATACAGTGAGATTGGAGAGCCTAAAAAAGGGTTAGAAAAGATAGAAGGTTATAAAGAAGTTATATTCTGGTCTTTTAGTCGTAAAGATTATCAAAAAACGAATTGGTGGTCTAAGACAGCAAGTGCAGGTATAGGAACTAAGCTAACGATAAGAACAGCGAATACTGTCAGAAAAATAGTTCAAATGTAAGCACTTTTATGATGGAGCTGGTATTCTGGCCAACGTATATCGAGAAATATCTTGACAAGTAAACGGTCGTTCACTATAATTGTGGTAAACGACCGTTTTCTTAATCGCCATGAATAAGAAAATGATTCAGTGAACCATTTTGAATGGAGAAAATAAAAATGTCTGATACAAGGGAACGAATATTGATGACTGCTCTTCACCTGTTTGCGAGGGATGGTTATGAGGCTGTACCGGTAAGCGCAATTGCAGGAGAATTGGGAATGACGAAGGGAGCTCTCTATAAGCATTATAAAAACAAACGTGATATTTTTGACAGTATCGTTGAGAGGATGTATCAAATTGATGCTGAACGGGCGCGGAAATATGAAGTACCGCAAGAGAAATATGAAATCCAGCCGAAAGCATATGAGAATCAGTCCGTGGAAAATGTGATTGAATTTACCATTGCTCAGTTTTTCTTCTGGACGGAAGATGATTTCGCATGCGATTTTCGCAAGATGCTGACACTGGAGCAATACCGCAATGAAGAAATGGCAGAACTTTACAGTCAGTGTATCGTAGCAGGACCGGTCGACTACATAGAAGACTTATTTCGAGGGCTGATCCGGGAAGGAGTATTGAAAGAGGAAAATCCCAGGCAGCTTGCGGTAGAATATTATGCGCCGCTTTTTCTTCTTATCAGTATGTCTGATCGGACACGGGGAAATGAGGATTATGCCACAATACTCCGTAATCATGCAGAACATTTTATGCAGAGTCATGGGAGAGACCCGGGAGAGAGAATACAATGAGAAACGAGATAGATATGAAGCAATACGGCCTGTCTGAAACGATTGAAAAAACAGCGGAATGTTTTGAAGATTTGATTGTTTCGCGGGTTATTTCACAGGAAAAGGGAATCTATCGGCTGGTATCTTCACAGGGAGAAAAATGGGGAGAAATATCGGGCAGATTCCATTATGATGTCCAGGCAAAATCAGAATATCCGGCGGTGGGCGATTTCGTTATGGCTGACTGGAACAAAAGCGGCGGAAATGCAGTAATCCACCATGTTCTTCCAAGAAAAAGTTGCTTTATCCGAAAAGCTGCCGGTGAAAAAAATGAGGAGCAGATTGTTGCTGCCAATATCGATACTGTATTCTTGTGTATGTCTCTGAATAATGATTTTAATCTGCGGCGCCTGGAGCGTTATGTATCGATTGCATGGAACAGTGGAGCAATGCCGGTTGTTGTGTTGACAAAATCAGACCTGTGCAAGGATCTGGAACAAAAACTGTTCGAAGTATCTTCTGCAGCAGCGAGTGTGGATGTTTTAGTGACGAACACGATCGATCAAAACGGTTATGAGCAGATTTATCCGTATCTTACTGAAGAAAAGACAATCGCATTGATCGGTTCGTCCGGTGTCGGAAAGTCTACTTTAATCAATTGCCTGCTGGGTGAAAAGCATTTGGATACAAACGGACTGAGGAATGATGAGAAAGGACGGCACACGACAACCCATCGTGAACTGATTCTTCTGCCATCCGGCGGTATGGTGATTGATACACCGGGGATGCGTGAACTGGGAATGTGGGATGCCGGAGACGGAATCGATCAGACTTTTTCAGATATCGAGAAATTGGCGCTTAAATGCCGTTTCCGTGATTGTACTCATTCAGGCAGCGAACCGGGATGTGCAGTACAGGAGGCAGTAGAGCATGGTGAACTACCGATTGAACGGCTCCGCTCCTGGCAGAAGCTGATGAATGAGAATCGGTATGCAGAAGATACACAAGGTTATCTGGCTGAGAAAAAACAAAAATTTAAAAACATTGCAAAAATCAATAAAAAGAATCGAAAAGGATAAAGAAAAAATGAGCACCAGCAATATTTTAATACGTTTAGAGAGAAAAGAAGAATATCGGGAAGTAGAAAACTTAGTAAGAGAAAGTTTCTGGAATGCATATCGTCCGGGATGTTATGAGCATTATGTGCTGAATCAGCTCCGGAACGATCCGGCGTTTGTTCAGGAACTTGATTTTGTTATGTACCTCAGTACACAGGAAAATGCTCCGGTGGAGCATGCCGATGCGGAGCAGGATGGTAAGCTGATTGGGCAGAACATGTTTATGAGAGCAAATATCAAAGCAGATGACGGCAGAACGATTCCTATCATGGCGATGGGGCCAATCTGTATTGCGCCTGAACTGAAAAGAAAAGGATATGGAAAAATTTTGTTAGACTACTCCTTTGAGAAAGCGAAAGAACTTGGCTGTGGCGCGGTTTGTTTTGAAGGAAACATTGATTTATTTTAGAACTGGAGGAGATTTATGAAAAATCAGGATGCAATACCATTTCCGGACGAACTTAAGCATCTTTTTGAGACGAATTTGGGAAGTCATTTCGTTTTTGGTCATATCTGTACGTGGCAGTTCGTCTTTGTACGAATATAATGACATGAATATATGACACATATCCTGTAATACATCTAATTCAAAACAATCTGAGAATACCTTATCTTTGGGTAAAAAATCGTCTGGGTTTTTCCGATGATATCCCTCCGTCCCATATTTTGATAAAAGCGTATATATGAAACAGTGTTGTTAAAAGATGCTGATGCCATTCAATATCCGGAGTGAAAATAATATATGGAAGGTCAGAATGATATAAAACTGACAACAGATATTTGTTGTAAATATCGCTGGTTATTGGTGCAATCAGGGTGCCGGAGAATAAAATATTCGGGCAAATGCAATCTGTCATTTCTGTTTTTGTTGATCCAGTGGCATGGCCGGCAATTTATGAAGAACTGGATCTACCGGTTTCTTATGTCAGCATAGTATCTATGCTGATTTCAGGAGGAACTGTCATTTCCAGTTTATTGAGTGTCAGGTTAGTAGCAAGGCTGGGAACCGAAAAGATTACAGCAATCAGTACAAGCTTAACAGCGGTTGCTTTATTTGGTTTCTCATGTTCGCATAATCTTTTGTGGCTATGTCTTGTGCTATTCCGTTGGGAATAGGAGCAGGTTCCATTGATACAGCATTAAACAATTATGTTGCACTACACTATTATGCGATGCAGATGAGTTTTCTGCATTGTTTTATGGAATTGGTGTTTCTCTCAGTCCATATCTGATGTCACTTGCTTTATCAGAGAATATGAACTGGAGAAAGGGATATCGTACGGTCTTTTTCATTCAAATGACTATTGCAGTTATTACAATTATTACTTTACCGTTGTGGAAGAAAGTCCAGACAGCCCAAACAGATGAAGAAAAAATATTCAAGCTGGCAGATTATAGGTGTCAGTCTGGGACCGATCTTTCCAAATATGACATATCTAATTCCTAAATTATTTGGTGCGGAGGTCTCACAGTCAGTGATTGGAATACAAATGGCATCTTCCTATCTTAGTATAATGTTGACACCGGCATTTTTCGGTGTGCTGGCACAAAATATGGGTATCTGTTGTTCTGTACCATTTCTGAGTGTGATGTTTGTAATGATGGCGGGTATGATAATATATGTTAAATGCATAAAGTCTTAGTTTATTCACTTGTTGTTAGATTTTTGTATTTTTTGGGAGGAATACCCACTGTCTTTTTAAAAACGGTAATAAAATAATTATAGTCTTTAAAACCACATTGTGCTGATATTTCTGCCAAAGGCAATTCGGATTCCATTAACATTTTTTTTGCTTTTTGGATTCGAAGATTACGAATATGCTCAGCAATCCCGGTTCCGTAATTCTGACTTGCTATTTCATATAGCTGAGTTTTTCCAATTCCAAATTCATGTGCAATCTGCATGGCATCGATATCCTCTGTAAAGTGAGATTGAATATATTCATCAATTCGAACAGGGAGCTTCTGACTGCGAAGAGAGGCCATTCGTTCCAGACACAAATATGCTGCAACCGCTTCCAGAATATGAGAAGCGGAGGTAATATAACTCTCTGTTTTGAGTGGCTGCATGAAACAGGCTTTTTGTAAATCTGACATATTGATTTTGTAAATCTGACATCTTTTCTTTATTTCTTTCCAACCGATTTCGTGTGACTCATATGCAAATACATTACCAAAAAGAAGATATCCGATGATGATATTTCCCATGTAAAGCGGACGGATGCTTTCTGTTAACCCTGCATGACACTGATAGGTATATAATGAATGACGTTTAGCAGCAATTTTGCATGCATTTTCATCACAATGCTGGCATTCATTTCTGCCAGCTTCATCCGTGCGAATTATCTGGCAAAAAGGCGCAATATTTTCAGGATATGCAGCGAGTTCATGAAAATTCTCGTCAAATATTGTGATACGAATCTGTGTAAGGTTATAAAAATCTTTTAACAAAGCATTCAGCTTTGTAATGTCAAAAGTTGATATCATACTGAATCTCCATTCTTTTTTTTGATTCTAGCATATCTGCGAACAAATTCAAAGTAAAAAGAACATACTTCTATATAAAAACAGAAAAAAAGAGGATAGTATTTATAGTACTAAGAAGATAAGGAGGATAACGAATATGTTAGCAACATTAAACGACGTAATGAAGATTGCAGAGGAAAAAAAGATAGCTGTTGGATCCTTTAATACGCCAAACCTCGAAGCGCTTCAAGCAGTAATTGAAGCGGCGGAGGAACTGGATTTACCGGTTATCATTCAGTTTGCACAGTGTCACGAACCGTGGATTCCACTTGCTATGATTGGACCAATTATGGTTAATGTAGCGAAAAAATCCAAAGTTCCGGTATGTGTTCATCTGGATCATGGTGAGACCCTGGAATATTTGCAACAGGCACTTGATATGGGATTTACATCAATTATGTATGATGGATCCACACTTTCCTATGAAGAAAATCTGGAGAATACAAAAAGAGCAGTTGCCATGGCAACTAAGACAGGGGCTTCGGTAGAGGCAGAGCTTGGCTCTATGGGAAGAAGAGAGTCTGGTGCTGGGGATGACAGTGGTGAGAACGATGACACCAAGATCTATACAGACCCGCATCAGGCGAAAGTATTCGTTGAAAAGACAGGAATTGATGCGCTTGCCTGCTCTTTTGGTACAACACACGGCATTTACTTAACACAGCCGAAACTGGATTTTGATGTAGTAAAAAATGTACGTGCGCTGACAGAACAGATTCCGATTGTAATGCATGGAGGATCCGGAGTGAGCAGAGAGGATTATCGAAAAGCCATCGAAGCCGGGACAAGGAAAGTAAACTATTTTACTTATATGGACAAGTCCGGTGGTAATGCGGTAGCGGAATATGTAAACAGCGTAAAAGAAGGAGAACCATTGTTTTTCTCGTCTGCGTCCATGGCGGCAAGGGATGCAATGAAAGAAAATGTAAAAGCAGCAATGAAAATGTTTGCATTAATGGATTAAGAAAAAGGAGAAGCGAAAATGAGAAAAAAGATGACATTTGCACTAGCATTTTGTAACCGTGGATTTATGCCGGGAGAACTGATTTACGGAGCAAGAGAAGATATGATTAAGGCTGTCACGGATGCGGGGTATGACTACATTGCCATGGATGCGGAACTGACCAGGTATGGCGGGATCGAAACGAGAGATGAAGGACTTCTCTATGCAAAATGGTTAAAGGAACATGAGGGAGAATATGATGGAGTAATCTTTTCTATGCCGATTTTTGCAGATGAGAACGGGGCAATCACGGCACTGCAGGATGCGGGGGTTCCGATTCTGATGCAGGCTTATCCGGATGAAATTGGTAAGATGGATTTTGCTCACAGAAGAGATGCATACTGCGGAAAATTCTCTGTTACAGATGTATTTACCCAGTATAACGTACCTTTTACTGTTATGAAGCCGCATGTCGTACATCCGTTATCGAAAGCATTTGCACAGAATTTAAGAGACTTCGCGGCAATCTGTCGTGTGGTAAATGGAATGAAACGATTCAATGTGGGATGCATCGGAGCAAGAACGACTGCGTTTAAGACCGTTCGTTTCGATGAAATCACGTTACAGAAATACGGAATCAATGTGGAATCCTTTGATCTCTCCGAGTTGATCTATAAGGTAGAGCATAAGGCAGACGACGATGCGGCAGTTGCGGAAAAAATCAAAGTTCTGGAGAATTACACAGATTTTACAAGAGTGCCGGAAGCCAATAAACTAATGCTTGCAAAAATATCTGTTGTAATTGATGAATATATTGATGAATACCATCTGGATGCCCTGACTTTGCGCTGCTGGAATGAGATGGAGACCTATATGAGGGTATGTCCGTGTGTCCTGTTAAGTGAATTAAATGACAGAGGTATTGTTGCTTCCTGTGAGATTGATATGTGTTCCGCGCTGACCATGCGTGCCATGAATCTTGCAAGCGAAGAGCCGACCGCTGTACTGGATTGGAATAATAACTATGGTGATGATGAGAATAAGGTGATCTTATTCCACTGCGGACCAGTTGCCCAAAGCTTAATGACGGAAAAAGGAACAGTTACTGAGCATAAGATGTTTGCAAAAAGTGATCCGGGTTCCGGATGGGGATGTAACGAAGGAAGAATTAAGGCATTCCCAACTACTATCTCTAACTGCCAGACCAAGGACGGTAAAATTATTGTGTATGCAAGTGAGGCGCAGTTTACAGATGATCCGATTGAAGATGCATTCTTCGGCTGCGGCGGTGTTTATGAAATTCCGGATTTGCAGAATAAGCTGATTAAACTTGCAAGGGGAGGTTTCAAACATCACACTTCGGTAGGTGTTGGTCACATGAAAGAAATCTTAAAAGAGGCATTTACCACCTATCTTGGATATGAATGGGTAGATATCGATTAGGAGGAATGTGGCATGAAAATTGCAGGATTGGATATCGGCACGACAGGCTGCAAATGTACGGTCTTTGATGAGAATGGGAAATATCTGGACAAGGCATATCGGGACTATCCGGTAAAGCGGACGGTTGGAGGGCATGAAATTGACATTTCTGCTGTGATGGACGGGGTCTATGCTTCCATTCGGGAGATGGCGGAAAAATACCCGGATATTGCGGGGATCGGTGTTACCAGTTTTGGAGAGACTTTTGTCTGTGTGGATGAGACGGGAGAACCGCTTCACCCGGCCATGCTTTATACGGATCCGAGGGGAAAGGAAGAGTGCCGGGAGCTGGCTGAAAAGCTTGGAGAGCGGGAGATTGCGAATATTACCGGTCTCCGTCCGCATGAAATGTACAGCATTTCCAAAATTATGTGGATCAAGAAGAATCAGCCGGAGGTATATTCTTCTGCCCGTAAGATTTTTTTGATGGAAGATTATGTGGTCTATCATCTGACGGGAAATGCACAGATTGATTATTCCCTTGCCACCAGAACGATGGCATTTGATATCCGAAACCTCTGCTGGAGTCGAGAAATATTTGAGGCGGCAGGAATTGATATGGGGCTGATGGCAAAGCCGGTATCGACCGGAACTGTTGCCGGGACGATCAGTCTGGCAGCAGTACAAAAGACGGGACTTTGCGGGGATACAAAAGTAGTTTCTGTGAGTCACGATCAGGTATCAGCAGCTGTAGGAGCAGGTGCTTTTGATGGCTCTGTAGCCGTGGATGGGGCCGGAACAGTAGAATGCCTTACTCCGGTGTATGATCAGATACCAGACATCGACGTGATGTATCAAGGATATTTTTCTGTAGTGCCTTACGTGATACCGGGAAAATATGTAGCATATGCATTTTCCTACACTGGGGGAGCCCTGATGCAGTGGTGTACGGAGACACTGGCAAAAAAAGAAATGCAGTTGGCGAAAGAACAGGGGATTTCTGTCAATGAGTATCTGGAACAGGCTTATGCGTCTCAGAAAGAAGCGATTCCAAGCGGGCTTCTGGTGCTGCCTCATTTTGCAGGCGCTGCAACCCCTTATATGGATACCGGTTCTAAAGGGGCTGTTTTGGGGCTTACAACGGCAACGACGACAGCTGATATTTACCGCGGTTGTATGGAAGGCGTTGTCTATGAAATGTATCTGAATATGCAAGCACTTCAGGGTTCAGGAATCCGGTTTGAAAAAATCCACGCCACCGGCGGTGGAGCCCATTCTGAAGAATGGATGCAGATGAAGGCAGATATGCTGAATGTGCCTATGGTTGCATTGAAAACTGTAGATGCAGGAACGGTAGGAAGTGCTATGCTTACTGGAATTGCGATAGGACTTTTTCACGATTTGCAGGATGCCGCGTTTCATATGGTGGAAGAAATTAAAACTTATGAACCAAGACCGGCAATGCATGAAAAGTATATGAGAATCTATGAAAAATATCAAAATGTATATCAGGCAGTCAGACCACTCATGTAGTGGTACAGTCTGTCCGGGAAAGGTGAAGAGAAAATGAATCCATATATAGGACATGACACACAGTTGTATGGAGTAGAAGAACATCGTCTTATAGGGGGAAAAGGTGACGGTATGCGTCTCTTTGAAGTGAATAATGGAAAGGGGCTTATGCTCACTATTTCGCCTGACAGATGCGGTGATATTACCAGATTGCGTTTTAAGGGAATCAATATGAGCTACCTGTCTCCTTGCGGATATGCAGCACCGGCTTATTATGACAGTATCGGAGTAAACTGGCTGAAGACCTTTACGGCTGGCTTTCTTACCACTTGCGGACTACAGGCAGTGGGCTCTCCATGCATGGATGAAGGAGAAGAACTTCCACTCCATGGTTCTATCGGTAATCAGCCCTGTGAGCAGGCCTACTGGACCGAAGACGAAGCCGGTCTTGTTATTCATACCGCAGTAAAAGATGAGACCATTTTTGGCAGAAAACTCCGGATGGAACGTAAAATTCAGGTTTCTACTAGGGAAAATTCCTTCGAGATCTGTGATACGATCTGCAATACAGGAGATAAAATAGAGCCTGTTGAGATTCTGTATCACATGAATATGGGATATCCATTGCTGGACGAAGACAGCATTGTGAAAATACCAGCGGCAGAGGTACTGCCAAGGGATGATCATGCCGCAGAGGACATAGAAAATTGGATGCATATGGAGAAACCGACAGTCGGATATCAGGAACGCTGTTATTATCATAAGTTTGCAGATGAGGCAGGAAGAGCTTCTATCTTTCAGCCGAAACTGGGAATAGGACTGAGTATTTCTTTTGACGCAACGGAACTGGACGGGTTTGTGGAATGGAAGATGATGGGAGTCAGAGATTATGTGCTTGGTCTGGAATGCGGCAACTGTTACCCGGACGGTCGCGATGTAATGAGAAAAGCCGGAATGTTGAAATTCCTGAGTCCTGGAGAAAAGAAAACATATAATGTAAAAATCACCATGATAGATTTATGTGAAAAATAAAAGTGATGAAAGATTGAAAAGCCATGTACAGGAATAAAAGTCCGTATATGGCTTTTTAGATGTCAAGGGTTTTGTTTCGTAGTTTTTCCCGATACTGTTTGGGAGTCATATGATAATACTGGTCGAAAACCTTATAGAAATGTGCCCGGTTGGAGAAATGCAGTTTCTCTGTAATTTGTGAGATACTCATTTGGGTACTGCATAACACGGTTTCAGCGGCAGCCATGGTAAAGGTCATACTGTATTTAAAAAGGCTTTTTCCTGTTGCTTTTTTCACTATTCTTCCGATGTATGAGCCATCATAATTAAGAATCTGTGCAAGCTCATGATTCGTAATCCGCCCGTTTCGTTCTTCCAGAATCTGGTCAATACGGGCCATAAGTAAGGAATCCATTCGTGCTCTGGTTGTGACATGTTCTACATGATAATAACGTGAATCGGATAAAATAAAAATGCAAATCCATACATTGTAAATGGTTTGATCAGCCAGTTGATAATCCATGTGACAAACAGACCTTTTGGGTTTTTACCGACGTTTTGTATACTCCGAAAATCTACTTTCAGCATCATGGGATAGATCATAACCCAGATTAGCACAGCCATTGGAATAGAAATTCTTGCATATTCAAATTTGTTTGAAAATGCAGGAAGTGCAGGGGCAAAATGTCCTAGAAGGACACCTACGATCATACAAAGGAACACCCACACTGTCAGGTAGCGTTGGAAAAAATTAATACCTGTATTTTTTTCTTCTTTTATTATGATTTTATACCTCCTCATCCAGCAATTGATTTTTCAGTGCAAGGACTTTTTATGAACGCATACAAAAGCAACTTTGGGCTTATGAGTCATATATGTGTTCCTCCTTTGATTGAATTATAGAAATTATTCTATTTGTTGTTTATATGAAAACCGATGCTGATTATTGCATTAAAAATAGCATCGGTCTCAATTGCAATCACAATTGCAATTACAATGACTGCTCTGATGGCATATACAGTCAGGTTTATCAGAAAAAACACGTCCAAGACTCTGATAAAATGAATCCAACTGTTCTTTGTTCAGCGAGTAGTAAGTATTTTTTCCATCTCTGCGATCAATTACGACATTTGCTTCGATTAAAACTCTCATATCATGAGATAAGGTGGGCTGGGTGATATGGAATGCTTCCAGAATTCGGCATGCACACAATTCACCACATGACAGCATATCAACAATTTTTAGACGTTTAGGATCTGAAATGGCTTTTAAAATCTTACCCAAATCTTTATAGCTCTGTTCCAAATTGTATTACCTCTTGTATATTTATAGAATTTCTTCTATATGTTATTATATGCCTTGATTAATAATGAGTCAATATCAAATTGAAGATATTCTATATTTGTATTGACAAATGGTTATATAAGTAATATTATTAATAATACATAGAAGATGTTCAATGTGTTGGCGAAAGGGAAAACATTATGGAGATAGATTATATACAGTATTCAAAAATATTTAAAGTTTTTTCTGATCCAAAGAGACTTAAGATTATTGATATGTTATCGAATGGAGAATTATGTGCGTGTAAAATACAGGAAGAATTTCACATTACACAGCCGACTTTATCACATGATATGAAACAGCTATGTGATGCTGGTGTTGTAAATTCCCGAAAAGAAGGAAAGTGGATGCATTATTCTTTGAATCTGGAAAAAATGAATGAAATTTATAAAGTGATAGGCAAATTAATGGTGCCGGATGAATTTCAGAAAATTGTAGATTGTGATTGTAATAAATAGATTATAACCGGCTTTATGCCGGTTAAAAAATACATAATAAATAGAAAAATTCGAATGCGTGAATGTGAGGAGAAAAAAGATGGAAGTTTTAAAATCGATAGGTCTGTTTATTCAGAATCAGATCTTAGGAATGAAATGGCTGAATGTGGTAATTCGGAATGGTTTATCTGCGATAGGAGTGGATGTTTCAACAAGGATAGGTGGCAGCATACTGTTTTTCATCTATGATATCATTAAGATTACTGTATTATTATGTTTTTTGATATTTATAATTTCTTATATCCAAAGTTATTTTCCACCGGAACGAAGCAGGAAAATTCTCGGGCAGTTTCATGGAATATGGGCAAATATGATTGCGGCTCTTCTCGGAACAGTTACACCATTTTGTTCCTGTTCTTCAATTCCGTTATTTATTGGTTTTACAAGTGCAGGACTTCCTTTGGGAGTTACTTTTTCATTTTTAATCTCCTCACCGATGGTCGATCTGGGAAGCCTCGTACTTCTTATGAGTATTTTTGGAGCAAAAGTTGCGGTTGCCTATGTGGTTGTGGGATTGATTATTGCTGTTCTTGGCGGTACATTAATTGAAAAAATGCACATGGAGAAATATGTGGAAGAATTTATTCGGAGTGCAAGTGGAGTAGATATTGAATTGCCTGATTTAACAATTACGGATCGTTTGATTTATGCAAAAGACCAGATGACAGGCACGTTCCGAAAAGTATTTCCGTACATTCTTATAGGTGTTGGAGTCGGTGCAATAATCCATAACTGGATACCGGAACATATCATTCAGACTGTTCTTGGTAATAACAATCCATTTGCAGTCATTCTGGCTGTTATAGTTGGAGTTCCAATGTATGCGGACATCTTTGGAACCATCCCGGTTGCGGAGGCATTACTGGCAAAAGGAGCTCAGCTTGGGACAATTCTCAGTTTTATGATGGCGGTTACGACACTGAGTCTGCCCTCAATTATTATGCTTAAAAAAGCGATAAAACCGAAATTATTAGGATTATTTGTTGGAATTTGTACGGGCGGCATTATTATTGTCGGATATTTGTTTAATATATTTCTGTAGGGACGTTTCTTTTGCCACGATGCTGGGGTCAAAAGCCCTGGCATCGAACGTCCCTTTTTTGCTTTTTGTTGCTATTTATAAGTTTCTACCGTAGTTTTCGGTATATTTGG